>DATFCE010000361.1:0-8651 GCA_035253365.1 Nitrospiraceae bacterium | reverse complement strand
TGCGCGTCGAGAATGACGCCTTCGACCCGCACCAGGGCAATACGTTCTTCGCCGGACAGGTCTAAATCCGGAGCGAGGACATTGACCAGCGCGAGGAAGACGATCCCGGCCAGCAGTATCCACAAGAGAAGCCGTCCGATACGGCGCCGCCGAGGGGGACCGGTAGTGGGTTCACCAGATGCCATCGTTACTCATCTGAGTCCAGATCCGGATCCGATCGTTTCTTGGTCTTTTTCGCGGCACGACCGAGGCTCTGATCCACGCTCCCCTGGGCGGCGTGGTAATCGTCCATTTGCTGTCGTTCCGAATCCATCCGGTGTTCGCGGAGGCTGAGCGCGATTTTTCGCTCCTCGCGGTCCGCTTTGATGATCTTGGCGGTAATTTCATCCTGAGGCTTGAATTTTTCCTCCAGTCGCATGGAAGGATCGAGCCCGGTCTCGCTGATGTGAATCAGCCCTTCCACCCCCCCGTCAAGCTCGACGAACACCCCGAAATCGGTGATCTTGGTCACCTTGCCGGTCGTGTTCGCGCCGACTTTGTATCGTTGCGGAATCTCCTCGTCCCAAGGATCGCGGGTCAATTGCTTATAACCTAAGGAAAGCCGTTCCTTTTCTTTGTCGATCTTCAAGACCACGGCCTCGACCTTCTGGCCTTTCTTGAACAGCTCGGAGGGATGTTTGACATGTTTGGTCCATGACATATCGGAGATATGGATGAGTCCGTCGATGCCCTCATCCAGCCCGATGAACGCGCCGAAATCGGTCAGGCTCTTAACCTTCCCCTCGATCCGCGTTCCGGCCGGGTACCTCGTCTCGACCATGTCCCAGGGATTCGGCGCTGTCTGCTTCATGCCGAGAGAAATCTTGCGGCTGCCCGAATCCACATTGAGCACGGCAGCTTCAACCTGATCGCCGACAGAGACGAGCCGGGATGGATGCCGGACTTCATGTGTCCAGGACATTTCCGAGACGTGCACCAACCCTTCGACACCCGGCTCCAGCTCGACGAATGCGCCATAATCAGTCAAGCTCACAACCTTCCCTTTGACCCGGGTGCCGATCTGGTATTTATTCGCCACATTGCTCCACGGATCAGCGCTCTTCTGCTTCAATCCCAGCGAAATGCGGCCGGTATCCCGATCGTATTTGAGCACCATCACTTCCACCTTGTCGCCGACCACGAACAGTTCCGACGGGTGTCCGACCCGGCCCCAGGACATATCGGTAATGTGCAGCAAGCCGTCGATGCCGCCTAGATCGATGAAGGCCCCGTATTCGGTGATATTCTTCACCACCCCTTGAATCAATTGGCCTTCCTTCAAGGTGGACAGCGTAGTCTGCCGCTTCCGATCGCGAGTCTCTTCCAAGAGGACACGCCGGGACACCACGACGTTGCCGCGACGATGATTGATCTTGATGATTTTGAGCGGGAACGTCTTCCCGACCAGGCTGTCGAGATCGCGGACGGGATGGAGATCGATCTGGGAGCCGGGTAAAAAGGCTTTCACGCCGATATCGACCATCATGCCGCCCTTAATGCGGGACAGGATGCGCCCGTCGACGATCTTTTCATCCTTATAAGCTTTTTCGAGATCTTCCCAGACCTTCATCTTGTCCGCTTTTTCCTTGGACAGGACGAGATTGCCTTCCGCATCTTCGCGGTCCTCAATGTAGACCTGGAGCCGGTCGCCGATTTTGATCGCCTGTAATTCTTCGTTCGAGAACTGGTCGGCGGGGATAATGCCCTCCGACTTATAGCCGATATCCACGATCACCTTGTCTTTCCCGGTCGCCACGACACGACCTTCGATGATCGTCCCCTCTTCGAAGTTGCGGAACGTTTCTTCGTACAGGGCGGCCAATGCCCCGCGATCCATCTGCTCCTCTGCTTGATTCGACGCCATGTTCATACTGCGTGTCCAATCCTCCGACGACGGTCGGGTGCTGATGGTGAATGAACCGCGCCCTTCTCAGCGTTGAACGACGCGGCTGCCGGGATCAATGCGCCGGCGGAGGCACGTTCCCCAGTTCGGCGATGTGCGTCATGACCGTCCGGGTGACGTGACGATAAAATTCCTTCTTGCCCGAATAGCGCTGCGCATCCGATGAAAAATCGATCGGCTTGCCGTAAGAGACTTGAACGGGATAGAGCCGAAGCCGCCACGATTTCATCGGCAGCGCCTCATAGGTGCCGGCGATGTATGCCGGCACGACCGGACACCCGGTTTGCGCCACGATCGTCCCGATACCGGGTTTGCCGGGATGTAATTTTCCATCGCGCGTGCGAGTGCCCTCCGGATAGATCACAACCGCGTGTCCGCTTTTAATCAGCTCAACCGCCCGGCCAAAGCCCGCCCGACTCAATCGGTCATGTCGAATGGGAATCCACCCAAGCCATTGCAAGGTCGCATTCAGTCCGGGAATGGGGAACAGATCTTCCCGTCCGAGAAAGGCGACGCGGCGCGGAATCCCGCATCCCAACAGGGGGATGTCCAGAAAGCTGGCGTGATTCGCCGCGATCAGGACGCCGCCTTCCTTGGGAATATTCTCGCGACCGAACGCGCGATAGCGAAAGAACACCCGTCCCAGGACATAAAACGTGCTCCACAGAAACCAATAGATCGCGCCGCTCACAAGTTCGACGCAATGATGGCCAGCATGCGATCCACAACTTGGCCCACCTCCATGGCGGATGTATCGATCATGTGCGCATCAGCGGCCGGGGCCAGTGGCGCCAGCTCGCGGGATCGATCGCGTGTGTCACGCACGTCAATGTCCTGCCGGGTCTTCTCCGGAGCCACGGCATGGCCGGCCGTCGCGAGCTCACGATGGCGGCGTGCGGCGCGGACCGCGACATCGGCATCCAGAAAAAATTTGACGTCGGCGTGGGGAAAGACGCAGGTGCCGATGTCTCGTCCTTCGACCACGACATGTCCGTCAGAGCCCACGCGTCGTTGCACCGGAAGCAGCCATTCCCGGACGGCCGGTATCGCGGAGACGACCGACGCGATTTGGCTGATCTCCGACGTTCGGATCTCCTGCGTCACGTCATCGTGATTGACGCAAACACGTGGAGACTCGCGCTCGTATCGCAACGCGATGCTCATCGACGGCAACAAGGCCGACACGGCGGCAGGATCTGAAGGGTCCACCTTGGATCGATTCACTTTCCACGCGACGGCGCGGTAGAGAGCGCCGGTATCCACGTAGCGATAGCCGAGACGAGAGGCCAACAACTTCGCCACCGTGCTTTTCCCGACACCGGCAGGACCGTCAATCGTAATAATCAGGAGGCTCCTCGGGGTGCTCGTCAGGCTGCCTATTATAAACTTCGGGCAGACTCTGTCAATAATTCCAATCGCTTGGCGTTGAACCCTGGAAACGACGTCTCGATGCAATCCGTTTCGCCGATGGAAACAGGTGAGTCTGCGACCAATCCCGCTATCGCTACGGACATCGCAACGCGATGATCGCCGTGACTGGTGCAAGAGGCGCCGCGTAGCGGCCGCCCTGCGGATCCTTGAATAACCAACCCGTCCGGTGTTTCCCGAATTGCGACGCCCATCTTTCGCAATTCGGACGTCATCGTCGCGATACGATCGCTTTCTTTGACCCGCAATTCTTCCGCTCCCGTTACGATGGTTTCGCCTTCTGCGACCGCCGCCGCAACACAGAGGATGGGGAACTCATCGATAGTCTGGGGGATCTGCTCGGCTCCTATTCGAATTCCACGCAGGGCATGCGAGCGGACCCTTAGATTGGCCACCGGCTCACCGGCCTGATCACACGGATTCAACAATTGGATATCCGCTCCCATCTCGCGTAGGATTTCAAGCATACCATTGCGTGTAGGATTGATACCGACATTCGTGATGGTCACATCCGAGCCATCGAGGATCGTGGCGCCCACGATAAAAAAGGCGGCCGCGGAGAGATCGCCCGGCACAGGCAATTCCTTCACCGCAGACCAACCCATCGTCGGCCTTCCCTGTACCGAGACCGTTTGTCCCGCCTGCTCGAATGGGATCCCGAAATAGCTGAACAGTCGTTCCGTATGATCGCGCGAGCGTCGAGGCTCGGAAATCCGAGTCACACCGTCCGCGAACAACCCCGCGAGAAGCAACGAAGACTTGACCTGTGCGCTGGCGACCGGAGAGGCAAAGTCGATCCCATGCAGGCGGCTGCCGCTGATGGCCAGTGGGGCCAATTCTCCGCCCTTGCGACCGGTGATCGTTGCGCCCATGGACCGGAGCGGCTTGACGACACGCGCCATGGGCCGCCGGCGAACCGACGCATCGCCCGTGAGAACGGTAAAGAAATCCTGCCCCGCCAATAGTCCCGTCAGAAGTCGAATGCCGGTCCCGGAATTGCCGCAATCGATCGGAGCCGCGGGCTCCATCAGGCCCCACGGGCCTTTGCCGACCACACGCAATGCCGCCGGGCTCTCTTCAATTGTCACGCCCATGGCCCGGAATGCCTGCATGGTACGCAGACAGTCTTCGCCGCGGCAATAGCCCGTAATCGTGGTTTCTCCATCGGCCAGCGCGCTCAAGATAATAGCGCGATGCGTCATGGACTTGTCGCCGGGAACCGTGATCGTCCCGTTCAGCGGACCGGCGGGTGTAATGCTTAAAGAAGCCATGTTAGTTGGTATTGAGTTGCTCACGCGCCTGTTTCGCCTGTTCGAGCGCGTGTTCGATGCCGGCGGCATCCCCGTCGGCAATGCAGCGCTTGAGATGTCGAAGTTGCGTTTCGTACGTGTCGATCATCGCCACCACATTCTCCCGATTCCAGAGAAAAATGTCCCGCCACATTTCCGGCGAACTGGCGGCGATTCGCGTGGTGTCGCGCAGGCCACCGCCGGCATAGGACAGAAGATCCAAATCCGGCACGCGTTGCGCACGGATTTCGACAAGCGCATTGATCAGGGCAAACGCAGCCACATGGGGCAAATGGCTGACGGCGCCCAACACTTCATCGTGGAGGAATGGATCCATCTCATACACGACCGATCCGGCTTCCTCCCACAATTGCCGGATTAGCCGAAGCGCCTGGCGATCGGTGCGGTCCGTGGGCGTGACGACGCACCGCGCGCCACGAAACAAATCGACGGACCCGGCCGCCACGCCCGTCTTTTCCTTTCCCGCAATCGGATGCGCGCCGACGAATCGCGCGCGATGAGGCAGGAGCCGCTCCGCCTGCTCGACCAGCCGGCCTTTGACGCTTCCGACATCGCTGATGATCGCGCCGGCCGGCACCGACATTCCCCATTCCTTCAAATGCTGCTCGTACGTATCGACCGGCGTGGCCAGGACGACAAGATCCGCATCCCGAACGGCCTCGTTCGGCTCACCGACATAGCGATCGATGGCGCCGACCTCCACGGCGGTCTTGAGATTTTCGAGTCGCCGTCCCACGCCGATCACCGAATCGGCGAGGCCCTGTTGCTTGAGTACCATCCCGAGCGAGCCCCCGATGAGCCCGACTCCGATGATGGCTGCCTGTTTGAAGTGAACCGCCATAGCTTCAATAGGACTAAGTGTTGAGGACTGTGGGGCGAGTCCGAACGGATGAATCCCTTTTTACACTTCCCGACCCACCGCCTCCGCAATCTTTTTCAGGTCGTGCATCAGCTCTTTGAACTTCGTCGGTTTGATCGATTCTTCGCCATCACACAAGGCGCATTCGGGATTCGAATGGACCTCGATCAGGAGGCCGTCCGCGCCGGCCGCGATAGCGGCTTTCGACATGGGCGCGACGAGATTCCATTTGCCGGTCGCATGGCTGGGGTCCACGATCACCGGCAGATGCGACAATTCCTTCAATGAGGGGATCGCCGCCAGATCCAAGGTATTGCGATATTGCGTTTCGAAGGTCCGAATGCCGCGCTCGCACAGCATGACGTTGCGATTGCCGCGCGACATGATGTATTCGGCGGACAGCAGAAATTCTTTGATCGTCGCGGAGAGCCCTCGCTTCAACAGCACCGGTTTATCATACGCGCCGACTTCTTTGAGCAATTCGAAATTCTGCATGTTACGCGCGCCGATTTGAATGACGTCCGCCTTCTGCAGAAACAGCTCGATGTCCCGGGTATCGAGAATCTCGCTGACAACCGGCAGGCCCGTCTGCTTCTTGGCTTCCAGAAGATAATCCAACCCTTCACGTCCCACGCCTTGAAACGAATAAGGCGACGTGCGCGGCTTGTAGGCCCCTCCGCGGAGGATGCTGCCGCCCCCGGCCTTGACCTCGTGGGCAATACCGACCGTCAATTCCAGCTTTTCGACGGCGCACGGACCGGCCATGATCGCGAGTTTTTTGCCTCCGACCTTGACGCCGTTGATGTCTATCACCGTATTGTCCTTCTTGAATTCTCGGCTGACGAGCTTCCACGGCGCCAGGATCGGGGTGACGCTCTCGACGCCCGGGAAGGCGGTCAACGGCTGGTTCTGAAGAATGCGATCATCGCCAATAATGCCGATAATGGTGCGCTCTTCGCCTTTGGAGATATGGGATTTCAGCCCTAATTCGCGAAGACGTTCCAACAAATGGTCGATCTCGCGCTCGCTGGCTTCCGGTTTTAAGACGATAATCATAGTATTCCAATGCTCCTATACAGACAGAACACTCGTCAGGGTCCGTAGAAAATAGCGGTTCTCTTCCGGCAGACCGATCGTCACCCGTAGCATCCGGTCTTGAATATGGCGCACAATCACACCATGACGGAGCAGCGCCTGAAAGACTTGCCGTCCATCTCGCCCCACGTCGAAATAAAGAAAATTCGCCTCGCTGGGTAATGGCGCTAATCCCAATGTTTGGAGACCGGCCCGCACCACCGCCATTTCCGCGTGATTCATCGAGCGACTCTGCGCGACGTGATCCTCGTCGTCCAGCGCGGCCAACGCCGCCGCCTGGGCCAGGCTGTTGGCGTTGAACGGCGGGCGCACACGGTTCAGGTATCCCGCGATGTCGGGGGTGGTAATACCGTACCCGATTCGCAAGCCGGCGAGGCCGTAAATCTTGGAGAAGGTCCGCAGCACAATCACATGCCGGTTCTGCCGAACCCATCCCAGCGCGTCCGGGAACTCGCGATCACGGACGTATTCATAATATGCCTCATCGAACACGACGATCACATCGTCGGGCACGCGGGCCATCAGCCGGTCCACCTCGGCGGCGCCTACGATTGTCCCGGTGGGATTGTTGGGATTGCAGACAAAGAGCAACTTGGTTGTCGGGGTCACCGCGTCCGCCATGGCTTCGAGATCGTGCCGCCAGTCTTTCAACGGAACAATGACCGGCACGCCGTGGGCGGCGCTGACTTCCATGTTGTAAATGACAAAGGTCTGATCGGCCATCACCGCTTCGTCGCCCGGGGACAAAAAAGCGCGCGCCAGCATGCCGAGGATCTCATCGGACCCATTGCCGAGCACCACCTGATCCGGCATCACCTTAAGGCGTTCCGCCAATGCCTTTCGTAAGCGGTGCGCCCCCCCGTCCGGATAGCGGTTCAAGGTGGCCGCGCCTTGCGCAAGCACGGCAAGCGCCTTCGGAGAGGGGCCGATTGGATTCTCGTTGGAAGCCAATTTGACCGCCCGCGGAATCCCAAGTTCCCGCTCCAATTCCTCGATCGGCTTGCCGGGCACATAAGGAACCAGCGATTCGATGTTGTGATGGACCTTCAGCGGCATAGACTACCCGTGCGCGGGATAGGAGCCCAAGATTTTGAGAAAGAGGCACCGCCCCTTGATCTCTTCCACGGCCTTCTTGACCCGTTCTTCCTCGACGTGCCCTTCAACATCGACGAAAAAGATGTATTCCCACGCTTTACGGCGCGAGGGGCGGGATTCGATCTTGGTCATATTGATGCCATGCGAGGCAAACGGACGCAGTAGATCATACAGCGCTCCAACCTTGTCTTTCACCGACAACATGATCGAGGTCTTATCCTTTCCCGTGCGCTCCGGCGGCTTCTGGGAGAGGACCAGAAATCTCGTATAATTATTGATATTGTCTTCGATCCTCGTCTTGAGCACTTTCAATCCATAGAGTTGGCCCGCTAATTCGGACGCGATGGCGGCGGTGGAGGGATCATCCGCGCACAGCTCCGCCGCGCGGGCAGTGCTCGGCACTTCCGACACCGGCACATGCGGGAGATTGGTTTCCAACCAGAGACGGCATTGCGCGATCGCGTGAGGATGCGAATGGATCTTCGTGACATCTTCGAGCCGCCCCGTTTTCGAGAGCAGGTGGTGCGAGACTTCCTGCAAGACTTCGCCGTAAATAAGGAGATTGGAATCGATAAACATGTCCAGGGTGTGATTCACCACGCCTTCCGTCGAGTTCTCGATCGGCACCACGCCGAAATTGGCCCGCCCGCGCTCAACCTCATTGAACACATCCTTGATACTGTTGACGGCAAGGTACTGCGCCGAGTTGCCGAATTTCTGGATGCAGGCCAGATGCGTGAAGGTGGCGCGCGGCCCCAAATAGGCCACCCTCTGAGGGCCTTCCAACGATAGGGATGCGGACATGATTTCTCGATAGACCGATCGAATCGCCTCATTGGGGAAGGGCCCCGGATTTTGACTCATGAGGCGGTCCACAATCTCCGCCTCTCGCCGCGGCGTGTGTAGATTGGCTTCAAGATCG
>DATFCE010000360.1:0-5025 GCA_035253365.1 Nitrospiraceae bacterium | reverse complement strand
GGGCGGTTCTACGAGAAATCGAATCAGGTGTTGGGGATGACGCCGACGACCTATCGGACCGGTGGCCAAAATACCGACATTCGCTTTGCCGTCGGCGAGTGTTCGCTCGGCTCGATTCTCGTTGCTCAAAGCGGGCGTGGCGTGTGCGCCATTTTCCTCGGTGATGATCCGGATCAATTAGTGCGCGAGCTTCAAGATAAGTTTCCCCGCGCCAATCTGATCGGTGGCGATGCCATATTCGAGCAATTGGTCTCGAACGTGGTGGGCTTTGTCGAAGCGCCGGCACGCGGGCTCGATCTGCCGCTGGACGTTCGCGGCACGGCGTTCCAGCAACGGGTCTGGCAGGCGCTGCAGAAAATTCCGGCCGGCTCGACAGCGAGCTATGCCGACATTGCCGAGCGAATCGGTTCGCCGAAAGCGGTCAGAGCCGTGGCTCTAGCGTGCGCGGCAAACACTCTGGCGGTGGCGATTCCATGCCATCGCGTGGTGAGACACGACGGCGCGCTGTCGGGGTATCGCTGGGGGGCCGAACGCAAACGCGCGCTGCTCGAACGGGAGGCGCAGATATGAGCGCGCTAGCCAAGACACAATCTTCCATTGCTGTTGCATCGTCAAAATCCGTTGCGGAACGAGTGAAAGCGATCGCTTGGGACCAGGCGTCGCGAGATCTCGACTCACGAGGCAGTGCGATGGTTGACCGTCTGCTTTCGCCGAATGAGTGCGAGATGTTGTCAACCCTATATTCTCATAATGAGCTGTTTCGCAGCCGGGTTGTGATGGAGCGACACGGCTTTGGTCGCGGGGAGTACAAGTATTTCAGCTATCCGTTGCCTGAGCTCATCGCAGGCTTGCGGACGGCAATCTACCCGTATCTCGTCCCAATCGCCAATCGGTGGAACATGGCGATGGGCATCGAGGTTGAGTATCCGGTGACGCATGCAGACTTCATGGAGCGTTGTCACAAGGCCGGGCAGGTCAAGCCGACCCCGCTCTTACTGCAGTACGGCAAGGACGACTACAATTGCCTGCATCAAGACCTGTACGGCGAGCACGTCTTTCCGCTCCAGGTTACGATTCTGCTGTCCAAGCCCGGTAGAGATTTTCAAGGCGGCGAATTCGTGATGACGGAGCAGCGGCCGCGCATGCAATCTCGCCCGGAAGTCGTGCCGCTTCGGCAGGGTGACGCGGTGATCTTCGCGGTCAATCAACGTCCGGTGCGCGGCACGCGGGGGACGTACCGGGTCACACTTCGGCACGGTGTCAGCCGCGTCCGATCGGGACATCGTCACACGGCCGGGATCATTTTCCATGATGCGCTGTAAGACGACTACCGGGCCTCCGCATCTATGAAGCCTTCCGTTCCCTGCTAAACTCGGCTTGGATACGCTCCGCCAAATATAATTTGAGTAGCGTCTGATACGGAACGTCACGCTTGTTGGCCAGTATCTTCAATAGTCCAGCAGCGACTTTGAAAGCCGCAGAGAAATGGCTTCAGTTGACGGTCTCAGGCGCGGAAATAACATCCGTTTTGCTTTGGAATATCGACGTAGTCCGTCGAATCATGGCTGGACCAGAATCTGACCTCCTGTTTTTCACTCTTGAATTTCGGAATCTTCTTTAGTTTGTTCGTCATATTTGCTCCATTTTTTCGCGCTCATATCTTTCACCGAGATGATGCGTTGCGCACGCTCCGATAGATCTGCTCGATCTCAGCGTTTGTCAATTCTCGCCATTGGCCGGGCAGAAGGTCTCCAAGCTTGATCGGCCCGATGGCGGTCCGAATGAGTCGCAACGTGGGATGCCCCACCGCCGCGGTCATACGCCGGACTTGACGGTTCAGCCCTTCCCGTAGCGTTATCTCCAACCAAGCCGTCGGCACCGATTTGCGAACCCGGATCGGCACTGGCCGGTCGGGAAGCTTCGGCGCCATAGGTAACACACCGACCTCAGCCGGCCTCGTGCGCCGGCCTTGGAGCAGGACCCCGCGCCTTAGTTGCATCAATGCATCACCGTTCGGGATGCGTTCGACCTGCGCCAGATAGACCTTCGGCAGCTTGTGCTGCGGATCGGTGATGTGATGCGCCAGGACGCCATCCGATGTGAGCACCAACAGTCCCTCGCTATCCAAATCGAGTCGGCCCGCCGCATAGACATCGGGCACCGTGATAAAGTCGGCCAACGTCGGTCGGCGCTGCGCATCGGTGAAACAAGGCAGCACGCCATAGGGCTTATTGAACGCGAGGGCGCGCAAATCTCGGTTCACGTCGATTTCCTGCATGCGAGACTGGCCTTCGCTATCGGCTTTTCCATCCCGACATCACGCACCGCTGCGCGATCAGCGGGGTGAAGCTGGATATATCTTCCGAAATCATTGTCATGACCCCATCCGCCAGACGCGGATCGTCGAAGCATTCATACACATCATCGAGAAACCCGCCGCGCAACAACGGATGATGCAAAAACATCGGTCCGGCATCGGTGTGCACTTCCAGCGGCCATTCGGCCACTTGGATGCGTTCGAGGCCGAGCCGATCCAGCCAGCCACGGGCGTCGTCTGCGGACGGCCGTTCCGTGACATAGGCATCGAGCCGTTGCCGTTCGATCGTCAGCCCGCGCGCGGCCATTTCTTGATCGATCCGGCGCCAGAGCGTATCGAACGTGCCAAGCGACGGGAAGGTCAGCACCAGTTGGCCCCCCGGCTTGAGATGCCGGATCAACCCCTGTACCGTTTCGAATCGATTCGGACGAAAGAACATAACCGAGAGATTGCCGGTGATGCGATCCACGACCGGCACACCGGAAGACAGCGCGCGCATGTCCCGACACTCGAACCTAAGCCACGGAAGGTGAGGACCTTGAATCGCTCGCGCTCTTAAAATTTGATGCTGATTCCAATCGACACCGAGCACCTGGCCGGTCGGGCCGACCTGCTCGGCGAGAGTGAAGGCGGGGATGCCCGAGCCGCAAGCAATGTCCAAGATCGTCGCGCCGGGAGCCAGATCCAGATAATGCAGCAACGTTTCCGCAAAAGGCGTGGACCAATAGTCGTGCTTCGGAAGGGACCAGTTTAGCGCCATATCAGATTTTCCATCAGGTGCTCCAATATATGATCATTGAACCTATCATGGTTTCTGCTCCGCGGCGCACGTTAAAACAAGACCGATAATATCCTCAATATCCTCGCAGAGACGCACGAGAGGCTGCCGCGTTAGAATGGTGTATGAGCGAGTCGAGCCGGTACGATGACCATCGACAGAGACACGGATTCAAGAACACCAACCCGGAGTTTCGCGATCCCAGCGCCTGGGAACGTCTACGCTTTGTGGCGACCCGAACGTGGGGCACGACGTTTCACCCCCGAACCAGCCCTCTGGCTCCGGCGGCCAATGATGGCGCGCTCCTGCGGGACAACGATACCGCAGCCACGATCACATGGATCGGCCATGCCACGTTTCTCATTCAGCTCGATGGCCTGAATATTCTCACGGACCCGCACTGGTCGGAACGGGCCAGTCCGGTGGGTTTCGCCGGTCCGAAACGGCTCGTGGCCCCGGGATTGCGGTTCGAAGACCTGCCGCGCATCCATCTGGTCTTGATCTCGCATGATCACTATGATCATCTCGACATCCAGACGGTGTGGCGGGTGGCCCAAGCGCATCGACCGCTCTTTCTCGTTCCCCTGGGCCTCAAACGATGGTTTGGGGATCGGCAGATTCAGAACGTCGAGGAATTCGACTGGTGGGAGAGCCGAAAGTTTGAAGATGGAGTGATGACGTGCGTGCCCGCGCAACACTTTTCCGGCAGGACCCTCTGGGATCATAACCGCCGGTTATGGTCAGGCTGGTCGGTGCAAGGCCGCCGGCAGCATTTCTTCTTTGCCGGCGATACCGGGTACTATCGCGACCTGTTCACGGAAATGACGCGGCGGCTCAACCCCATCGATCTCGCCGCCATCCCGATCGGCGCGTATCTGCCGCCATCCATGATGCAGTTTGTCCATAGCACCCCGGAGCAAGCACTTCAAATTTTCTCCGACCTCCATGCCGACCGGTTTGTGGCCATGCACTGGGGGACTTTCGACCTCGCGGATGAACCGGTCGGCGAGCCTCCGGAGCGACTGCACGCCGAACGACAACGCCTGGGGCTGAATGAGAAGCGGATCTGGATCATGAGTCCCGGCGAGACACGGCCATGGTAAGCTCGCACCCATTCAGAAGTATGCTTCTTGTGCGATGGCCATTCCGGCGCCGGTCGGTTGTTCATTCAGTGGAATCGGCGCCAACCGCCATCTGGCGCACACGCGCCGGAGGTTCTTCGGAGCACCGTCCATGTGGTACCGGCTACTGGCCGACCTCGTCGTGATCCTGCACCTCGGTTTTATCCTATTTGTCCTGTTTGGCGGGTTTTTGGCGCTGCGCTGGCCGAGCGTGCTCTGGCTGCATCTGCCTGCCGCTGCGTGGGGGGCCGCGGTAGAATTCGGCGGTTGGATCTGTCCACTTACCCCGCTGGAGCAGTGGCTGCGTCGGGAGAACGGATCGCCCGGATATGATGCAGACTTCATCGCGCAGTATGTCTTGCCGGTGCTCTATCCGGCCGGGCTGACCGCTAACATGCAATTGGCGCTAGGCACACTGGTCGTATTGATCAATGTGGCCATCTACGGATGGCTGCTTCGACGAAAGTATGTGGGCCGAACCATTTGAACCCGGATGATCTGCATGAGCGCGCGCACAAAAGCCGATCGAGTCTGTCACTGCGGCCATAACAAGCGACAGCATACCGTCGTGGCCGGCACGCGTGGGCCGTGCCGCGAATGTCTGTGCGGACAGTACCAGGCGCGACAAAAGCGAGCGCCCGGCCGCCGCAGCGGATCACGAGACCGTGGCGATCCGGGAGGACGGCTCCGCCGATAACGGCCTTTCATCTTTTAGATATCGGAATCGAGGTCAGTTCCCTGAAAGAAAGCGGTTCAATTGTGGGGGGGACGGCAGACCACGGAGTGCTCGACGGTCCATCACAAAGGTC
>DATFCE010000359.1:0-4071 GCA_035253365.1 Nitrospiraceae bacterium | reverse complement strand
TGGTCTTGGCTTCCTGTGACCCTGCTGCTGGTGATGTGCACAACTGCCGGCTGGTTTTTCCTCTTCAGCATCGTGGCCATTCGGCTGACTCGCATGGATTCCTTCAATACATTTACCAGCGCGGCCTACATTATTTTGATGTTCCTGAGCAGCATGTTCTATCCCATGGATCAATTACCGGCGTGGTTTCGAACCCTTGCCTGGCTGAACCCGATGACGTGGCAGGTGGACGTGCTGCGCTTCAGCCTTCTTGGGATCGGGTCTTGGACCACGGCGTTGTTGGAATTTGTCGGGTTCATGGTCTTCACGCTGATCTGTCTATCGTTGGCGGTGAGAACCATTGACCGCGCCGGGTAGCGCATTCAGCCATTCTTTCACGAAGGAGGTATCCATGTCAGGCAAAGTGAACGCGATCCCGGAAGGGTACGAAGGTGCCACGCCCTATCTGATCATTAACGGCGCCGCCAATGCGCTTGAGTTCTACAAGAAGGCCTTCGGCGCGACGGAACTCATGCGCATCCCGGCGCCCGGTGGAACGGTGGGGCACGCGGAGATCAAAATTGGCCGGGCGATTATCATGCTGGCCGACGAGTTTCCTGAGATGAATTGCAAGAGCCCACAAGCTTACGGCGGGTCACCGGTGAGCATGATGATCTATGTCCCAGACGTTGATCAATTCGTCAAACGGGCGGTCGATGCCGGTGCGAAGCTGGTCAGACCGGTGGAAAACAAATTCTACGGCGACCGGTCGGGCAGCCTGGAAGACCCCTTCGGGCACCAGTGGCACTTCTCCACGCACGTGGAAGACGTTCCGTCCGATGAGCTGGCGAAACGGGCCGCGGCGTTCATGAAACAGCAGGGCGGCAAGTAAATTATTGACCTGTTGAGCAGCGGCGCGGGCCCGTCGAATCGCGAATGTTTCGCCACATTTGGGCATGCGATAATCCTTTGACCTGCATCGAAGTTTATCGAGTCGAATGGGTTGACATTGCCAGGGTCAAACATTGCCCAAAGAGCCTTGCCTTACTTATTATCCTTTTTTATTTCACCGTGACACGTCAGGGTCTTCACTTGCTCCTTTGTCCAGCACTTCGGATCCGGCAGCGGCGGACAATTCCACTTCGGGGCCTCAAAGGCATCGGGCGGACGGCAACGGTATGGGCTCAATCCCACCGCATCACGAGTACAGCCCATCCCAGGGCGGCAAAGGCGTGGCCCGGTAGGGTCGCAGAAGCCACCATTTTCCAGGCCGCACGCTGGATCAGTAGATTCTGGAGTGCACTCGCACTTGGTACTAGGAGGCGGCTTTGTTGGAGAGCTGCCCGACCCGACTGCACCTCCGCTAGGTGGTACAGGAGCGCTGTATGGAATGCATAAACCGCTACGTCTATCGACAATTAGGTTCGGCGCACAGCCGTCGTCACAGGGCTCTAAACCAGTCGTCCCGCACGGACCACAGATCCCGTTAGTATTGAGGATCAGCTTGGGATTACAACGAGTGCCTGCGCATGGCTTTTCTCCAACTGCACCGCATGGCGCGCAGATACCTGTCTTCGCCGAGGCGTCATCGTATTCACAGATGAGCGATGGGTTAATGCAAGTCGCCACCGCAAGGGGAGGTTGCGGCCTGCAGCATGAATCGCCGGCATTCATGCCACAGTTAGCGACGCAGCGACGTGTCGCTCCGTCGCAGATAGAGGCTTCACACATCGGCTTTAGCAATGGAGAATTAGGGGAGTATCCTTTCCGAGGCGCCACCGTGTCCGGGCCATCACAGCAGACCTGACTGACCTTTCCGCATGGTCGCTCGCACTTGTTTGTTGTGACATTACAACCCAGCGTTTTATTACAAAAAGGCGGATCGAGGGTGCTGCGACGCCCAGGTGAGGGTCCGCAACAGGCCTGATCTTCTCCTCCGCAGAAGAGCCGGTCTTGGGGCACCACTTTTTTCCTCATCTCTTTCCCTTGCACCTTCTGCACCATGTTTGCAGAGCTTGATAGCTCCTCAACAGAATTGTAGTTAGACTGTCCCCTCGCCGATGGAATGAGTAGTACGAAGATTATGTTCAGAACAGTAAGACTCCGTATCGCGCTCTTTGTGCAAATTGACAGAATCATTCCCATGGAAGTCTTTAAGCAGGTCATTACCGGCGGTATTGGTAGCATGCGCATGTTATGGTACAGCCTCGTAAACAATTATCTGTTCACACACAGTTCTTCATTGATACGCTCCACAAACATCTACGGGCTTCCGCCGGTCAGGGTCGCGGCCATTGATAAAGATGTAGGAGTGCCGTCATTACTGGCCAGTATGCAGATGTTGAGCCTCAAATCCATTCGGCGAAGGCGCCGTTTCTATGGAAAAAAGAAAACACACAACAAACAACGTACCGCGTAAACAGTATCGGATACGATACGCGAGTACCGAAAAAGATACGGCCAACTGTGTAATTGGCGTTCACTTGTCACGGTTATAGCCCATCGCCTCGTAACCCTTCGATAGTTGCCGAGCTGCTTCACTCATCCAACATTGGCATTGATCGGTGGACATGATGGTCTGGACGTGTAGGCCTTCCTGCATCGCCGGCAAATGGTCGAGGCGGAATCGAGGGCGCTACCAAAAGTAGATCTCCACCTGGATGGATTTCCATGGGGACGTGTCCCTACTTTATGGAGGGTACCGGTACCTCAAACGGCAAAATCATCACGCAGGAAGACCGCTACGACGACCCGATGAAAGATGGTGGAGATCACCTACACCAGAAATCAAGATCGGCCTAAAGGTCCTAGGTCGGTGGTTCTGTACCTATTTGGGTTCAGCTAATGGTTAGGGTCTCGGTTCCAGCTCGATGAGGCCTTTGCGGATGGCGAGGATGGCGGCCTGGGTGCGGTCGTAGACCTGCAGTTTGTGGAAGATGTTGCGAACGTGGTTCTTGACGGTCTTTTCGCTGAGGTCCAGCGCATTGGCGATTTCCTTGTTGGTCTTGCCGTCGGCGACTAACCGCAGCACCGTGATCTCGCGTTCGGTCAGATCGTGCTCGACCCACGACGGCTTCTTGCCTTTTTTCTGCGCGAGCAACGAGAATTCCGCGAGGATTTTGCTGGCGACCGACGGATGGATCAACGATTCGCCCCGGTAAATCGACTGGATCGCTTTGACGATCTGGGAAGAGTCCGTGTCTTTGAGCAGATAGCCGGTGGCGCCCGCTCGCACGAGATCGAAGATGTACTGCTGTTCCTCATACATCGTCAACGCCACGATGCCGATATGCGGAAGCTCGCGCTTGATGATGCGCGTCGCCTCCACCCCGCCCATGCGCGGCATGCTGACGTCCATGAGCACGACATCGGGCACCAGCGATCGCGCCTTCTCCACCGCTTCCTGGCCGTCTTGCGCTTCGCCGACGACGTCGATATTCTCCTTGGTCTTCAGGATCGCGGAGAGTCCTTCCCGTACCACACGATGATCGTCGGCGATCAAGACTTTAATGCGTTCCATCGTGAGCGGCCTCCCTCTTCAGCGGAACTTGGATGACGATCCGCGTGCCGTGCCCCTTCTTCGACTCGATTTTGGCCTGCCCGCGGACCAAACGCGCGCGTTCCACAATCCCGCGAAGTCCGAAGTGATCCCACTTCTCCGGATTCTTCGAGACCGCGTCGACGTCGAATCCGATCCCATTGTCGGTAATCGTGGCCGTCAAGGTCTCCTTGCCGATCGTGACTCCCACCGAGATCAAGGTGGCCCTCGCATGCTTCTCCACATTGCTGAGCGCTTCCTGCACGATCCGAAAGAGAAAGATCTTGGTTCTCGGGGGCATGGTCGTTTCGTCCCCGTCCACGGAAAACTCAGTGCGAATGCGGTACTGCGTTTCGTAGGACTTCAGATAATTGGTCAAGGCCGGGATCAACTCCAACTGATCATAGCGTAGCGGCCGCAAATTAAAAATGACCTGTCGTGCTTCCTGGATCGCCATTTTCAATTGCGCGCGCGTCTCTCGGAGCATCGTCTGCGCGGCTGATGGATCCTTGGGCGCCAGCTCCTCGCACAGGTCCAGCTTAAAATTCAGTCCG
>DATFCE010000358.1:0-2010 GCA_035253365.1 Nitrospiraceae bacterium | reverse complement strand
TTCGCCGCGCGTACAAAGAAACCGTCGCGTGGGGGTTTGTGGACGTCTTCCGAAAGCTCTACCCTGATCGCCAACAATTTACCTTTTGGGATTATCTACGTCCCAGTTCTTTGGAGAAGAACAAGGGCTGGCGGATTGATCACATTCTGGCCACGCCGCCTATGGTCGAGAAATGCACTAGGGTTGAAGTCGATATCGAGCCTCGGAAGGCGCCGAGCGCGTCCGACCACACCTTTCTGTGGGCCGAGTTCTCGCTCTAACCCGCGTGGATGAAATGAACGCCGTTTTCCAGAGGATAGGATGAGCATGGTGGATCAGAACGGGCAGCAGGGGGTCATTCTGGTCGGACATGGCGGTGTCCCCCGTGACTTTCCTCGTGATTTACTGACCCGGCTCAAATCACTGGAAGCCAAGCGCCGCGCGACCGGAAGCGAGCAGACCGACGAAGAGATCGAACTGGAAACCCGCATTCGCCGCTGGCCGCGAACCCCCGCCACCGATCCGTATAAGGCCGGCTTGGAAGCGCTGGCCGCTCATCTGAAACCGGCGTTGAACGGCCCCGTATTTGCCATTGCGTATAACGAATTTTGCGCGCCGACGGTCGAAGAAGCCGTAGAAGATCTGATCCGGCGAGGTGCAACTCTCATCACCGTTGTGCCTTCGATGCTCACGCCGGGTGGAAGCCATTCGGAAATCGAAATCCCCGAAAGCCTAGAACGCCTGCATATCCAACACCCGACCATCGAGTTACGTTACGCGTGGCCGTTCGATCTGACGCAGGTCGCCGCCATGCTCGCCGCGCAGCTCCGTCGGTTTTAAAGTAAGTGCCCGGGACGAATGTGTCCGAATCTCCCCATTGGAACTCGACGATCGCTCACGCCTGTTCAGATGTTCCTCAAGTGGAATGACGCGCGAGAGATGAGGAGGTCCGCGTGGCTCTACGTCATGTGGGCACTGTGCTCTCGCGACGAGACTGTCAATCGCATGCGCGTGCGAAGAACAAACTGAAACAACTTGAAATCGGCCCGCACTTCATCAAAAATACATAGTCCAGGACGCTGATGGCACGCATACGAACCAGGCCCTTTAATCCCAAAATGTTTCTGACCAAGGTGGGGCACGGAAAGACACCGCTGAACCCGCGAAAGAAACAGATCATCTTTTCCCAAGGAGATGCCGCGGATGCCGTCTACTACATTCAGGAAGGCAAGGTGAAACTGACGGTCGTGTCAAAACAAGGCAAAGAAGCCATCGTGGCCATCTTGAAACCTGGCGACTTTTTCGGTGAAGGCTGTCTTGCGGCGCAAGTCGTTCGCATGGCGACCGCGACGACAATTGAAGACTCCAACATCATTCGTATCGACAAAGAGGCCATGGTTCGCGCGCTTTACCAACAACCGACCTTCTCGGCGCTGTTCATGTCGTATCTTCTTTCTCACAATATTCGCATCGAGGAGGATCTGATCGATCAACTTTTTAATTCCAGCGAGAAACGGCTGGCACGGGTGCTGCTGTTACTGGCACATTTCGGGAAGGAAGATAAGCCGGAACCGATCATACCAAAGATCAGTCAGGAAACACTCGCGGAAATGATCGGCACCACGCGCTCCCGAGTCAGTTTTTTTATGAATAAGTTTCGCAAGCTGGGCTTCATCCATTACAACGGCGGATTGCACGTCCACACATCCCTCCTCAGCATGGTCCTGCGGGATTAGCATCCATTTGCTGTCCGGGCCTGCGCGGCAAGCCCTTCAATTCAAAACTGTGCAATTTTGACCAGACGGCCTGTGGTCGACCGGCGTAGCATGGTCAAACGACCCGGTCAAGATCTCGCCTGGTCGCTGAAGAATGACGGATGGCAACACAACAGCGCCAAGGAGGAAACGCCCATGGCCACGACATCCCGGATCGTTTTTCTTTCCGTCACCATGGCTGCCTTTATTCTTCTTATTTACTCGGCAGTAGCGTTGGCGGGTCCGGCCTCCGAGGCGATTCAACGAATTCATGAAC
>DATFCE010000357.1:0-18742 GCA_035253365.1 Nitrospiraceae bacterium | reverse complement strand
TGCGAACGTCTTGATTGTGATCGGTGTCGCCTTAACGACCGGATCACGATTGATCGTGATGATAGCCATATTCGTCGGCATAGCGTATAGTGCGATGCACCGGGCGTTCGACATTCGTGCTCAACCCTCCTTGCCTGGTCTCCGTCGCTTCACTCCCATGCGTTATCAGGATGTAGTGATGGAAGCTTCTTTGGTTCTCCTGCTAGTGCTCGGCATCCTATCCATCCAAGAAGTGAAAGGGCTCCTGCTTCTTTTCCCATGATCGCTGGGTTAAGGCCTTAGGCCATGAGACCCCGCCGTCGGCGGTGGAGAATATGGCACATGCACCATTGCTTCGTTGGCCAATAGACTGTACCCATAACGTTCCAGAATAGTCGTAAAACTACCGGCCTCAGGAGGAAGCTGAGGCTTGAGGCGAGAGGGGAGCAAGATCATGGCCCTGCCCGGTTGTCTGAGGGAAGGACGCATCTTTTCTTCCTCACCGGGGCGGATCACGATGGCGGGATGTTTTGCATAAAAAATGAGCGAGGGCTTTGGAGGGCCGTACAAAATGAACGGCTCTTGAGGTTGTAAGTTCACCCCGGCGACATACGCTAACTCCTGAGGCGGAGAAATAAAATATCGGCTGAAACGGGGCAAAATTACCTGGATGGCAATCAGAAGGACCATAACAACTGTAGCCCCCGCCGCCCAAAATGCGCCGGCCCGGCGATTTTCCGTGAATCCGAAGTATCCCACGAATGCCATGCCAATGAGTAATACAAACCCGGCCGTTGTCGGGCCCCAGCCGGGATCGACTTGAGCAGCCATGGGAAACTCCTTCGCGATCTTTCCGATGAACGTTGCGTAAAGCGACGACGAGGCCGTTAAAGTCAATCCGAGCACATAGCCAATCCCCATGAGGGTCCACAGCGCGGCGCGAACGTTGGGCGCTTGAGTGTACGTGAGGCAGCGGGTCCAGTACGAGGCCGTGAGAAGCGCAGCGGCTGGGAAAAGGGGTCCGATGTAATGTGGCATCCGTGTAGCGGACAGGCTAAAAAAGATGAACACGGCGATGACCCAAAACGCCGCAAACACGTCGAGATCGTCAGGCTGGTCTCGGCCATTTTTGCATTGTGCTTTCCGAGTCCGCCACCAATGGCTGACCGTATGATACAGAGCGAAGGGTAGAAGGCCGCTCCAAGGGAAAAACCCGACCAACAAGACGGGCACGTAGAGAAATAGAGTGCCGCCATGCCCGCCGATTACATTAAAGAATCGCCCCACCGTATCTGCTTGAGCCGATGCGGTGTACCGGCCGCCGTGGATCATGAGCATAACGGCGTACCATGGGAGGGCAATCAGTAGGAATACGCCGAGCCCGGTGAGAGGGAAGCCACGCCGCCGGAAAAGCGGCCATTTTCCGGTGAAGGTCAAATAAGGAATAACGCCCAGGAGGGGAACCGCTATGCCGATCGGTCCCTTCGTCAAGGTGCCGATCGCCATGCCGATATAGAAAAGCCAAGACCAGTGACGCTCCCGCCCTGTTCCATTCAATCCCAGCCAAAACCCGTACAGGGACAGTGTGGTAAAAAAAATCAGGATGCTGTCCGTGAGCGCCATCCGGCTGATGGCAACCATTTCGGCGTTGAGAAGCAACATCAGGGCGCCAAAAAGCCCGACCACCAAGCCCCGTACTCGCGTAAGGAAGAGGTGTTGGAGGAGAATCAGCGCGACACCGAACAGCGCGGAGCTGAATCGGGCTGAAAATTCGCTGACGCCGAAGAGGCGGTACGCGCCGCTCATCAGCCAGTAGACAAAAACCGGTTTCGCAAATCGAGGTTCACCATTCAGGGTGGGCGTGATCCAGTTCCCGGACTCCAGCATCTCACGGGCGGCTTCGGCGTTGCTGCCCTCATCGCGGTCGGTCAGCCCCAGGGCGCCGAGCCCGAGAAACAGGAGAAACGCGGCGAGTGCGAGCAGGCCAACCCGCTGTCCCCACGTACTCAACACTCGTCCTTTGAGGTGGATGAAATGGATGGCTGCGCGCGAAGTGGCGCTTTGTAGATCAGCATGAGATTCCGTATGTAAACGAACGCGCCGATGCTCTGCCCGGCGATAAAAACGGGATCCTGGCGGTAAATGGCATAGGCCAATGTGATGAGGCCTCCGAGCAGACTCAGATACCAAAATCCTATAGGGACTCGGCTTTCCGCGCTTCGCTCTGAGGCGAGCCACTGCACGAGCCAGCGCATGAAAAAAATGCCCTGTCCCACAAATCCAATGATGAGCCAGATAGATTCACCCATATTCAAATAGACTGCCGGTGCCGGTATTGAGCTTCGGTGGACACGCCATTCGCGTCGTCCGCCACAGAAGTTGCCGTGTCGCGAGTGGGATTGATCACACGATACCGGTAACGAAGACATCGGCTTTGCATCCAGCGTACGGCGATGAGATCGTAGAGTCCTTTGAAAAGCCGGTTGCCTACTCCATATTTGGAATAGCCATGAGCTCGGGGAAAGTGTTTCACCGGGATTTCGGTGACGGAAAACCCATGCATTTGAGCGAGAACCGGGAAAAAGCGATGCATACCCTCAAACAACTGCATTTTCTCCACCACGGCTCGCCGAAAAACCTTGAGTGAGCAGCCCGTGTCGTGTATGACATCACCCGTGACGGAACTGCGGACCGCATACGCAATCCGGGAAGAGATTTTCCGGACCACGTTATCATGCCGGTCTTTGCGCCATCCACAGACGAGGTCGTACTGTGACGTAAGCGGCAGCAAAGTCAAAATGTCCGCGGAATCGAATTGGAGATCTCCATCCATAGTAACCACAAGGTTGCCACGGGCCTGCTTAAAGCCGGCATCAAACGCCGAGGTCTGACCATAATTTTGATCAAAATGGCATACCTTGACCTGCGGATACTGGTTCGAGAGATGGTCAAGAAGCGAGCTGCTGCCATCTGTGCTTCCATCATCAACATACAAAATTTCGAAGGGAGTCGTTCTTGACTCTGGCCGTGAGCCGAGCACTTTGAGTAATTGCTCAGTAAGGGGAGAGAGGTTATCTCGTTCATCTTTAATGGGAATGACGACTGATACCCACGGAGGGAATACGACTGTCATGAACGGAGGGGAACTCCTTCCGATTTCGGGAACGCATTCTACCGAATGCTTCACGGATGGTCAAACTTCTGGGGTTCTGATGCACTACAAACGATCATTCATTAAAAATTTGGTGCATCAGTTGGCCAAATCTTTTCAAGTCTGTTCTGTCTCTTATGAGTTCAGTCATGTCTGCACCGCCGATGATTAAAATCACACATGTTCTATTTTTGCAACACATTGGTTATATGTATACTATAAGTATGAATTGTAATTATTTACATACAACATATGGTGTGTAAGTAGTGGTTTAGATATTGCTTATGTCCCAAGCCGATTCTTAAAATCAAAGGGGATTTTTGTCAATGAGGAATCAACAGACAATCGGTCAGGCCATCACATGCGCAGGAGTGGGACTCCACACCGGCCACCCCGTTACTCTTACGCTTCGTCCTGCTCCACCCGATACTGGTATCGTGTTTGTTCGGACCGAGGAAGGAATTCCTGTCGCGCTCTCTGCGTCCGTGCGGAATCTTGTTCCCGCGGAGTTATGCACGACCATCAGTACCAATGGTATGGTTGTCAAGACGGTAGAACATGTCCTGGGGGCCTTGGTCGGTCTCGGTATTGATAATGTTTTTGTCGAACTCAGTGCCGGTGAAGTGCCGGTCATGGATGGAAGTGCCGCTCCCTTCGTACGCCTCATTCGCGCAGCAGGGATTACGCCGCAGGATCGCCGTCAGCCCTTCTTGAAAATTATGCAACCGATCGAGGTGGTCGATGGCCATCGCCGGATTCTTCTTGAACCGGCTTCCAGTACGAGCGTCACCTATTCGATACAGTACGATCATCCCTTGATTAAACAGCAGACTTACGTATACCGTTGGTCCACCTCCGCTTTCGAACGTGACATTGCGGGAGCGCGCACATTCGGGTTCCTGAACGAGGTGCAGCATCTCTGGTCAAAAGGATTGGGCAAGGGTGGATCGTTAGACAATACCATTATCTTATCGGAGCACAATGTGTTGAACGAGTCAGGTCTTCGCTTTGAAGACGAGTTTGTTCGACACAAGATCCTGGATTTAATCGGTGATCTCGCGCTGCTTGGTGTGCCTTTTATTGGGCATCTCCACGCACATCGCGCGGGACATGCTCTTCATACGAAGCTGGTCCAGAAGGTTCTCGAGCAGCCGGATAAGTGGATTCTGATTGCGATGGACGGAAAGCCGGCGTCCACACACGTCAAAACGTCACACCCCTACGCCCATCTGCAAGCTTCTTCGTGTTGAGATTCGAGTCTACTCGCTAAAGCAGTCGGACTAATCGTCGGGAAAGAGTTGCGGCGGGATGAAATGACGCCGGGAGCAAGTGGCCTTACTCCCGGCGTTATCCAGGTTGGATTACTTCTTTTTCTTCTTCGCTGCCTTCTTCGTCGCCAAGTGCACTCACCTCCTTTCACGGCTAAGGTTGAGCCGATAAGCATCACACGGCTTTAGTCAGGGATTCCTCCAAAGCTTCAAAGGTATTGGGTCCAACTTTTCTAAAGCGTTTATCTCGTTTAAGAGAGGTGGCGACGGAAGTCAAGGGAGTTTTCCCTTTGATTTGCATGCCCCCTTCAATGAGGCGCTGAAAAAGTTCTTTGGCATGCATGGCGTGCCGAGCTTCGCTAAGGATTTGATAAGCGGCTTCGGGCACGCTCATCCCTACGTACTTGCTACGTCCTAATAGAATTTCCCTCGACTGGTCGGTCACGTCCATAACAGGAAGAGGACGAACCCCTTTGTCATCCGTAATGATTTGGCTGGAAAGACTGGCAAGTTTAGCCTTATCGGCTTCGACCCGATAAAGCGTTTCGGCGAGTTCCAAATATTTTTGGATGGTCGCGATCTCTTCTTCCAACCGACTTCGCTTTTTTACTAGTTCTTGCAATCGATTTTTGTAGGCGCTGATGCGCTGCTCAAGGCCAACAATAATGTCCTTTAACTCTTCCACAAGCAAGACCTCTTATGAACATGCTTGCTTTGTAGCATGGCTTATAGAAGAAGTCAATATAAAAGAATAAGCATAATAATGCGAGGTGCGCATAGATGTTAACAATAGCTCATCTGTTAGCAAGTGGATATTCCAAGATGCTTGCTGATACATCGCTTCAACATGCTTCTTGGAGCCAAATTGAGAGAGGGAAGCGTGTTAAAACTTTGACGTTTCAGGCATTAATGGCACATGTTCCCATGTGCGCGCACCGTCGTGGCTTCGGTAAAGTCCACTTCCATTGGTGCCGGCATACACAGTATTGGGGGTAACCGGGTTTATTGCGATTGCTCTAATGTTGGTCGTTTCAAGGCCTGTATTCATCGTGGTCCACGTTCGGCCGCCATCGAGGCTTTTCTGAATGCCGGCTCGTCCCCCTGCATACAGAGTTTTTGTCTGTATGGGGTCCACAGACAGACTGCTGATATAGTGGTCGGCCAATGATTCACCGATGCGGGTCCAGGATTCCGCCATGTCCGTCGTCTTAAACAAACCTTTGGTCGTGCCGGCGTAGATAACGTTTGTTTCTTGCGGATCGATGATGAGGGTGTTGACACCAAGGGCAAGCGACGCATCCAAAATTTCCGGTGGGATTAAGCCATGATTCATTCTTTGCCATGTTGCCGTGTTGTCCGTGCTCCGATACGCGCCTCCAGTTGTCCCCGCATAGAGAATATGGGGACGTTTAGGATCAATAGCAATCGAGACGACAATGTGCACTTCTTTCATGCCGACCATTCGCTCATCCCATAATCGACCGCCATCGGTACTGCGAAAAACTCCCACAGTTGTCGCTGCGTAGAGAGTTTCGCTGTCTCTGGGATTGAACACGAATTGGTTGACGACAGAGATGTGCTCCTTCAGTCCAGCGTTATAGGGCATCCAGTGCTGTCCGCCATCGGGACTCTTGTAGACCGCATCCATCATGGTGCCTGCATACACGGTGGCCGGACGCTCGGGATCCACAGCCAGCGACAGAACGCGGTATGAGCTCAGATCCGTGGCCATGCGTTCCCATGTCGTGCCGCCGTTGCGGCTCTTGTAGACCGAGTCGTTGGTGGCGACATAGAGTATGCTGGAGTTGGATGGATGAAGCGCAATCGCGACAATCGTATCGCTTTGTTTCCCACATGCCGTGAGTCCAAGTTGCAGTATGACAAGTAGCCAGACTGCCGCCTGCATGCGTCTCCAATGAGAAACTCGCACGATCATACGTCGGCCATCCTCAGTCTTGGAAAGGCTCTGCATATCCGGTCAATTCGACGTACCCCTGTCCGGAAACCGAATGATGGTCCATATGCCCGGACGCGCTGACGGCGCCTTCCCAGTACGTGACCTGGGTGCTCTTCGTAGTGACCAATTCCTGGTTCGGCTGCCGCGGGACCACCTCCAGGCTCAAGTGAACTCGTGGAATGGAAAGCCTCCAGCGGCTCGGATAGCGGGCTCCGCTGGCAGGGCTATCCCAATGCGACAACGTTTCGACCTGTACATCAGACAGTGTGAGGTGCTCTGTTCGACCGTCCGATAGAACGAGCGTGCCGCTTGACACAGGATCAACGGTATTGACGCGACGCCGTAAGAGATACAGCATGATTTCGGTGCCGTTATCGAGCTGAAGACTGAACCAATCCCAGCCGACCTGGTCGTCTCCCAGCGACCCCGAGCCGAATTCATGGTCCATCCAACTGATGCCGGTTACGGGCAGCCGTTCTCCATTCATCGTGATGGCGCCCGTCGTCACAAGTCGCGTCATCGAATAGTAGTGCGAAGCCTGGCCGGCTGTTTTCCCTTTTCGACTGATCCCGTTCCGACCATGCACGATCGGAGGTTTTTGTGGATCGAGATCGACGTGAAGTGAGAAGGCTTCGGTCGAGGCCTCCAAATGATGCCGAATGGATTCCGGGTTCGGCGAGTCGGCCTTCCATTGATCGATCCACACATGGAGCCGTCCGGTGTCGGCGCCCGCCTTGCCGAGTCCAGCACGGCTCACTTTCTCTGCATAATGAAAGGTCTGATCCCCATGGTCCGACAGCGCAAAATGCGCCAGATAGAGGTGATGAATGGCCCAACGTGAAGGGTTCATTTGCGCCGAGTCATTTTCAACCCCGCGCCGGAAGAACGTCAATTCGTACCCGAATTGTCGGCCATCAGCCACCCTGAGATGGCCCGTGTAATACCACCATTCCGTGCGGAACTGATCGTGTGAGCCATGGTCTCGAGGAAACTGGTACGTATAGCCGGACGTGGCTTGGCGGAACGTGCCATGCTCCGGTTGCTCTGCGCCGTTGGCGCCGAAGCCCGTGTGCGTGGTCAGCCAATTGAGAAACAAAAAAAGAAGAACGGGAAGCAATAGAAGTCTTCGCCGTACGGAATCCGCACGGTACGTGCCTTCTCTCTTGTGGCGGAGGGTCATGAGCGAGCAGGCTTATAACACGCATCAGTAGGATGCGCAATCGACAATGCCGGCAACGGATTTCGGCGATTTCAACCGAATCAATAGGGTCCAATCGGTTGACAATATCTTTATCGTTCGGCTATCGTGAGACATGTCGCTTGAGTCTTGCCGACGCTCCGACGACGATTGGTCGCCGTTCAGCGTCCCGAATCGTATTCCTGTTTTTCCTCTTCCGAATGTGGTGTTCTTCCCCAAGACATACCTGCCCTTGCATGTCTTCGAGCCACGATATCGCGAAATGGTCGCCGATACGGCCGCGGAAGGTCGGTGTGTCGGTATTGCGTTGCTCAAAGAAGGCTGGGAGCAAGATTACTACGGCAACCCACCGATTTACGAGGTCGGGTGCGTGGGCCGCTTGGTCAGCGCGCAAGGCTTGCCCGACGGCCGCTACAACATTTTACTGCAAGGGTTGCATCGGTATGAAATTCGCGAGGAGCTGTATTCGAAAAGTTATCGCCAAGCCCGCATCGCGCTCAAACCCCACGCGCCGGAAGGTCTGTTGGACAGCGTCGATAGATCAGAATTGATGCGTCTCGTCGGAGAATATTTAAAGACACAAGACAATGGGTATGTATGGCGGACGTTTCTCGATTCAGACATCAAAGGCGAAGTCTTGATTAATACGCTTTCTACCTACCTGGATCTTACTCCCCTCGAGAAACAGTTGCTTTTGGAGGCAGACAGCCTGCGCCAACGCGCTCGACGCCTCGGTGATCTCATCCAATTCAAGATCTACGAACGGGAAGGCCTGAAAGGCTTGGGATAATGGAACGGGCCATCGCCATTGAAGCGTCTTCCCTCGGGAAGGTTTATGACGGGGTGGCGGCCATTGAGGGGCTGTCGTTTCGCGTGTGGGAGGGGGAGATCTTCGGGCTTCTCGGTCCAAACGGCGCCGGCAAGAGCACCACCCTCAGAATTCTGATTACCTTGCTTCACCCTACCGCCGGCCGGGCCGCGGTCATGGGCCATGATGTGGCCCAAGAGCCGGAGCAAGTCCGCAAACTGATCGGCTATGTTCCGCAAGAGCGAGCCATCGATCGCTTCCTGACCGGACGGGAGCACCTGCTCCTATTGGCCGATCTGTACCATCTGCCGAAGCAAGAGGCGCTCCGGCGCATCGATGATCTTCTTAAGCTGGTCGATCTGGAAGACCGCGCGGATGTTCCCGCCAAAACGTACTCCGGCGGCATGAAGCGCAAGTTGGACATCGCGTGCGGCCTCTTACCGAACCCCAAAATCCTGTTCTTGGATGAACCGACACTGGGGTTAGATGTGCAAAGCCGTCTTCGTATTTGGGAGTACATTCGCCAATTGCGCCACCGCGGCATTACGGTTGTCATGACCACCAACTATCTCGACGAAGCCGACCAATTATGTGATCGAGTCGCCATTATCGATGGGGGACGTATCAAAGCCCTGGGATCTCCGTCGGAGTTAAAAGCGGGATTGGGAGGGGACGGTATTTCGCTGTCCGTTACGCCGGCCTGCGTCGTTCGGATCGATGCCCTGGCCGCTGCCTTGAAAGAGTCGCCGACGGTGCGGGCGGTTACAACGCGAGCGAGCGGATTGGACGTGCGAGTTGAATCGTCGGAAAAGGCGCTGCCGGCAGTTCTCGAGGCGGCGAATCGACTGGCCTGCCATCTTGACGCCATCGAATATCGTCGACCCCGGCTCGACGACGTGTTCGTCGCATACACCGGTCATGCGATCCGCGAGGATTTTCCAACATCGAACGAGACATAAGAGACCGTTCTTTCATCTTCCATCGAGGTGACACACCGGATGCAGCAGTATATACAAGAGATTCGCGCGTTGACCATGCGGTGGGTGCGCCGCTTGAGCCGCGAAAAATTCAGCATGCTTTTTACGCTCGTCCAACCGATGTTGTTTTGGCTCATCTTCTTCGGGAATCTCTTTCAGCGGGCCGCCGATACTCAGGTTGTTCAGGCTCCCAACTATATTAGTTTTCTCGCCGCCGGCGTCGTCGTCATGACCGTGCTCAATAATGGGCTGGCAGGCGGCGTCGATCTGCTGTTCGACAAGGAAAACGGTTTTCTCGAACGGCTGATGTCCACGCCGATTCACCGGACCTCCGTTATTTTGAGCCGCTTCATCTTTGTCATGACCATCACCTCGCTTCAGGTACTCGTGATCCTCGGCGTTGCGTCTCTGTTCGGCGTCCGTCCGGCAACCGGCTGGTTGGGGATTGCCGTCATCCTGTTCATCGGCGTACTTTTCGGCGTGGGGCTGACCGCCATTTCCATGGCGATGGCGTTTTCGGTTAAAAGCCACGGTGATTTCTTTTCGGTGCTCGGCTTTCTTTCGCTGCCTATGATCTTTCTCAGTTCGGCCCTGGTGCCTTTGGCTGCCATGCCGGTCTGGATGCAGGCCTTGGCGATGTTCAATCCGATGACGTGGGCCATCGATGCGGTGCGACCGCTTATTCTCTCCGGCTGGAGCGAAGCGCTTCCTCGAGTCGGGATGGTGGTGGTGATTATGCTGGCTTTTGATGCGCTGTGCCTCTATGGCAGCGCCCGCGCGTTTCGCCGATCAATGGGATAAGCCGAGTCAGATGTATAATAAGTGGATCACGAGTGACGGCATGAGGTGAATGTGGTCGTAATCAGTGAAACTCAGATCAAAGCCTTGATCCGCTTGCTTTCCGACGAGAATGATCGGATTGCCCGGACCATCAGCGGAAAATTGATCGAAATCGGTGATTCAGCGGTGCCGCTCTTATTAGAGGCCGAGATTGAACAACCCGACATGGCGAGGCGCATTGAATGGATTCTCGATGAGATCCGCGGCAGCCATCTCGAAGAGGAACTTCGGGGGCTCATGGATCGTCACGACGAGTATCTCGATCTCGAAAAAGGAGCCTTCTTGATCGCCCGGTACGCGTTTCCAAGCCTTGATGTGGCCGCATACACGCGAAAACTCGATGAGATGGCGGCCGAGGTCCGCGATCGCATGGGACGGCGTGTCTCGGGCGAAGAAGCGGTGAAAACGCTCAATCGGTATCTCTTTACCGAGCAGGGCTTCCGCGGCAATACCAAAAACTACTATGAGGTCGATAACAGTTATCTCAACCGCGTCATCGACCGCCGCACGGGGATTCCGATCAGCTTGTCGATCGTCTATCTCTTGGTCGGACGCCGTCTCGGCCTTCCGTTGTACGGCATCGGCATGCCGGGCCACTTTTTGATTAAATTTGAATCGGAACGATACAAGATCTTCGTGGACTGCTTCAACGCGGGCGCCCTCTTGACCGAGAAGGACTGCGCGAGATTCTTGATGCAGGCGGGATACGGGTTCGAGGAAAAATACCTTCAGAAAAGCCCGAGCCGCGCCATCCTGGTGAGGACGCTGAAGAATCTGATCGCGATCTACAGCAAAGCGGATGAACCGGTGAAAGGAACACGGCTGACCCGCTTTATTCAGATACTGGGTGGAGCGAAGAATCACGAATGCGAATAGGCCGGCATGACCCGGCTGTCTCATCTCGCGTGACAAAAGAACTTCACGATCTTATTGCGTTGCTGAAGGCACTCCGCTACGCCAGGCATTCCCCCACGTTTTGTGAACACAATCTCCGTAACCGGCTTTTAAATCCATTGCCCGTCTCGCGCATGGCGATCCGCGGACGGCGTTGCGGAATCATCAGGTCGCTGACGGCGATTCTGAAGAACGGTCATGTGTGTGAATGATGGCTCGGATTAGCAGACTCGCCCGCTTGTAGAAAACTGTCCCGTATGCGGAGCAACAAGACCCGCGCGTGATCCGCTTCTTTTTGGGTAAAGGCTCGTTCAAAATAGGGCCGTAAGAACCGCGCATGCGCGGCAAACGTTCTTTCAAACAGCGCGTGCCCTTTTTCGGTCAGGCGAATCTTGGTGCACCGCCGATCGTCTTCGACCTCGTCCCGCCGGACCAGTCCTTTACTCTCGAGGCGGTCCAGCACGCCGGTGAGCGTGCCTTTTGTGACCAGAGTAGCCTTAGACAGATCAGAACAGGTCATCCCGTCGGTATCTCCCAACGTCGCGATGACATCAAACTGTGAAGGAGTGAGGCGCATGGCGCGAATGTGCCGGTTGTCCTGTCGAGCAAAGGCAAGATAGGCTTCCACCAAGGGGCGCAGCACTTTTAAATAAGGGTCGTCCTGAAAGTCCGGAACATCCATGAACGGGAATGTAGTCCTGATTAGGATCGACGTCAAGAAATGCTCGCACATGACGCGTTGTCCGCGAACAAGTAGGAATTCGCCGATCATCCGGGCTAAGATATTGGGCGATGCACGCGCTCAACCAACGTGGCCAAGCCAATCTGACGGCGATTCTGCTCTTCGTCGGCTGCCTTGTCGCAGGAGTTTGGGTGTGGAAACGGCTGTCGCCGGACACGCAGGATTATGTCGTCGAACATCTGCTTCCGATCGCCCTGGTCGCCCTGGTGGCGGCCGTTCTTTTACGGGGTGTCATCAAGACAATTCGGCGTCGACGCGAGACGCACAGACGTCTGGACCGGCTGCTGATGGAATTCGAAGGCGAGCAGGCGATCGAGAAGCGTCGCGAACTGGCGTTTACTGCCATTGAAACCAATGGTTACCGGCTGGAAGGCTTGGAAAGAGTCCGTCCAGCCCTCGTCGATCTCTTCTTATCGACGATGAAAGACGCCAAGGGTGATAAGCAGCATCGAATCCGAGGAATGGCGGCGAGCTATATCGGCGTCTTACAGGATCAACGGGTCATTCCTGCTCTCATCGCCGCGTTGGAAGACGATCATGCCTATGTGAGAGCCTGCGCGGCATTGGGATTAGGACGCATGCGAGCCGCGGAGGCAAAGACGAAGCTGGCGGAGGTGATGGCGGAAGATTGGGATCAGACGGTGCGTAGCCGTGCAAGGGAAGCCTTGGAGCGAATGGCGTAGGAGACCATTAAACCGTTCCGCATGCCAGTAACCTACCCAGCGATTTGGTTGAGGGCGGCGCGGTCTTGCGGCGTGAAACGATAGCCGCGATCGTACAGGATGCCCATGCCCGTCATGAGCGTTTCCAGGCCGGTGGCCGTCCGGATGCGATCGAATTGCGCATTCAGCACGGCGAGATGAGCGGATGACGGCAGTGCTTCGTTGAACGGCAGTCCGAAGGCTTCCAGCATGTCCTGCAACTCGGCTTGATTGTACTGAGCGTCGTCGTTACGATCACCGACGAGAGCGAATTCGTAGAATGTGAGGCTGACCGACAACGATGACTGCGTCAGACTGAAATCTTTGCGCGCGCCTTCCAATCCGTCGGGATAGCGTCGCGGACAGTCGGAAGAACTCTCAAATTGAGCGTTTGCCACGGCGCCGGGACGGAACGTAATGCTTTCGATGGTGGCCTTCGGCGGCTTTTTGCCGATCTGCCGATAGAACCACTCGGTGCAGATTTGAGCTGCCACGAACATGCGCTTGTCCGCCTGCACTTGATGGTGAATATGAGCGGTGAAGGCCGCGAACACGTCGGCTTCCGCAGAGGCACCCCCTTCGACAAGGAGATAACAGACTCCCAGAAAAAACGCACCGAGCAGCGGTTTGAGTGTGAAATACGGCATACAGCCCCGGGGGATGCGTTAGTATAGCATGCAGGCCCCGCAACCTCATTTAAGAACGAATGCGCGGATAGACACATATGATCCAAACCGACAAGCAGATCCCCTTTTTGACGGCCGCAGTCGGCGGTATCGGGGGCATCGTCCGGTATGAGCTGGAGGATTTTCGAGTCACGGAACGGCCGCTGTACCTCCCATGCGGCCAGGGCGAGCATTTTTATCTACGCATCACTAAACGGGGGTTATCCACGCCGGATATGGTCTCGCACCTGGCGTCGGTGTTCGGCGTGAAAGCGCAATGCATCGGCGTGGCGGGGTTCAAAGACGCCCGCGCGGTGACGACGCAAATGGTGTCCGTGCAAGGCGTGCCGCCCGACACGATCGCCCGCCTTCAGCCGAATGACGCCATTCTGGCGGTGGAGATGCTGGGACGACATCGCAACCGATTGAGGACCGGCCATCATGCCGGCAACCATTTCGCACTCATCGTGCGACACGTGAACGCCGCCGCGGCCGCTTCGGTGCCCGCAATTTTGGAATTGCTCCTCAGCCGCGGCGTGCCGAACTATTTTGGCCCCCAGCGGCAAGGCCGTGATGGGCTCAATCATGAAAAAGGGGCGGCGTTGCTGCGCGATGTCAAAAGGCGGGGCCGCATGCCGAGACAACAACGTCTGTGGTTTCTTCACGCCTATCAGTCGTTTCTCTTTAATCAGATTCTGGCCGCTCGGATCGAGCGGATCGATCGAGTCCTCGCCGGTGATTGGGCCATGAAGCATGTCAATGGGGCATGCTTTCACGTCGAGTCCGCCGAGATAGAACAAGGTCGCGTCGACCGATTCGAGATCAGCCCCACGGGTCCCCTGTTCGGCTCGCGTGCGCCCTGGGCATCCGGCGAGCCGGGCGAACTGGAGCGAGCCGTGGTGGCGGAGGTGGGCGAAACACCGGAGTCACTCTCTCAGGCGGCAGCGGCGTGTGGCTTTCGCGGGGAACGCCGGCCATTGCGCGTTCGGCTTGAAGACCTCGAATGGTCTTTGCGCGGTAGCACGTTAACGCTGTCTTTCAGCTTACCCCCGGGCGCCTATGCGACCAGCGTGCTTCGTGAATTGATGAAATCGGAGACGTAGGCCGACACCACTGTTGAAATAACGCGAATGCGCCACTACAATTCTTCTCGTATTCTGTTAAAAATAGAAAGGAGTGACCATGGCGGATCATGAGCATGCGCATACCCATCAGGCGATGACCCATTCACACGAGCACTCACACGATGCTCATCACCAGCATCCTCATCCCACTCAAGAGACGAAGCACTCTCATGGGCACAGCCATGCGGCTCAGACACATTCGCATGGACACGCTCATGACGAGCATCATGGGCACGACCATTGATTGGACTCATCGGGATATTCTCGTCCTCGTAGAGCGTCTGGGCGGCGATGCTGCGGTGAATCGAGGCGGGATGCGGAATCGCCAAGGCTTTGCCGCCCATTCGCCGGCATAGTCGACGCCGATCCGCGGCGACGCGGTCATCTGCGAGGGAGAGACCCGTTCCTTCCGATCCTCAAGCCACAGCATCTGTCCTTTGGTCAGATCCCATCGGTTCAAATTCAGGTCAATCTGTAAGACCCGGCACAGGCGTCCGGGACCGTCGATCAACATGGGAACGGCGTTGGATGCCGTCGCCATCATGTTGGCCGTTGGACGGTCAAGCTCAATGCCTCGAACGAGCACCGCAGCGGGATATCCGTCACGCTCTGTGACCACGTTGAAGCAATGGTACATGCCATAGATCAGATAGACATACGCGATTCCGGGTGGCCCGAACAGGACATCCGTGCGTTTTGTTCTTCCTTTGGACGCATGGCAGGCGAGATCCTCCGGTCCGACGTAGGCTTCGACTTCCACAATACGTCCGGCAAGCAGCCCTGTTTCGGTGCACCGAAGCAGATATTTCCCCAGCAGGCCTCGGGCGACCTGGAGTGCCGGCCGATTGAAGTAGGCGCGTGGAAGGATGGTGCCGTGCTTGTTCATATTCTGAAAAACGCTGACTGTGCTTTAAAAATACCACGCCACGCCGCCTAAAACATTGCGTGGATTCCCGGGTACAAAATGAATGTCCGTCACCCCGGCCGGCTCGTTTCTTAAGCGTGACTCAAAGGCAAACACGGCTTGCTCCCAATGGGTATTGAATAGATTCTGTACGAAGATAAATGCTTCCAGCCGCCCATAGGAGAGCTTGATGGGAAGTTGATACCGGCTCGTCAAATCGAAATCGATCCATGCCGGGGACTTGAAAGTGCGATCCTCAATCAAGGGTCTGACCCCCAGATAGGTTCCTTGCAGTTGTGTGGTCAGTCCTTCGGGGTATCGAAGGATGACCGCCCCATAGGCCGTCAATTCCGGCGCGCCTGGAATCGCATCGCCGTTGATAAATTCCGCTTTCGACCACGTAAAGCTTCCGTTCACATAGATCGGACCGATGACCTGCCCGCGCGCGGCCACTTCCACCCCGCGGCGGCGAGTCGGCCCGCGGATTTCGGTCGTCCCCTCATCTCCGACAAACACCAACTCCGATTTGAGATCGATCGCCCATAACGTGGCAATTAATTCCATCCCTTGCGGGCCCCACGGTTTGGACCGAACTCCCACTTCATACGTTTTCGCGCGGGCCAGCGGCGACGAGCCGGGCGCCACCGCCGAACGGGCGTCATTACTGTGATATCCTTCGCCGTAATTGGCGAAAAATTCCGTATTGAACCAAGGACCCAAGATGAGATTGGCTTTCGGTAGAACAATGCCTGACGACGTTCTTCCTGCGGGCTGCTCAGGACAGTCCGAACAGCGGTTACGCACATCGAATGTGAAGACTTCCGTTCGCACGCCTCCGTTCAGCCGCACCCAGCTGGCGGGTTGAATCTCGGCTTTAAGAAACGGGGCATAGGACGCTTCCAGGATATCGCTGTCAACCGTCGTCCCCAATGGATTCCGGGTGACTTGAGGCCCTAGCCGCACATGAATGTTATCGACACGAGATTGTATGCCGACTGTGACCGCGCTCGGAATCCCGAACAGCTCTAAAGCCTGTCGCCACCCGGTGTCACCGCCATACATCACCCGCCGATCGACTTGCTGGATGCCGTCTCCATTGACCGGGTCGTTGAGAAAGAAGGTGAAATTCGTGAACAGATCCAATCTGTAGTATTGGCCATACGCATTGGCGAAGAACCGTCCGCCGGAAGCCGTATCATAGTGATAGTTCAGGCGCCCGGTTGTGCGAAGCGTTTTGCCCCCTTCCGAAGGATCGATGGCGCCGAAGCGATCGATAAGGCCTTCCGTCACGGCCCGGAGCGGGATTTCGCCGGAGGCATTCCACTGCGCCTTATGAAAGGTGCCGGTGAGACTCAATTCCGAGCGGGTGGTCGGGTTCATGGTCATTTTGCCGAGCAGGTTCGCGCGAAAGTACCGATTGTCGTTCACGAACGGACCATTGGTGTAATACGCTTCTCCCGCAAAGAGCGTGCGGACCTTGTCTTTGGTGGGCGAGAGCATCAACAAGTACCGTTGGGTATCAAACTGCCCGCCTGCAAGCTGCACCACGCCTTCTTTGACGACCTGACGCGTTTTGAAGTTAACGGCCCCGGCCGCGTCGAAGTCGCCGATTTCCGGAAGGTACGCGCCCTTGTAGACCTCGAGTCCTTCGATGGTCTCGGGAATGATGAAGTTCAGATCGGTATAGCCTTGGCCATGCGCATGGCTTCTCAAATTGATCGGCATCCCATCCGAAAAGAACGCGATGTCGGTGCCATGGTCGGCGTCAAAGCCTCGCAGGAAATATTGATCGGCCTTGCCCGCGCCGCCGGAATGTTCGACGGTGATAAATCCGGGAATTAAACGCAAGACCTGAGCCGGCCGTCCTTGCGGCTGAAGGAGATATTCTCTGTCGGGAATAAACTGCTGTGACGAGGCGGCAACCGGCCGCTCAGCCGTGATCCCGACTTCCGGAATCGCGATAACGTCGTCTGTTTCATGGGCAGTGGCTCCAGTTGGCGCCAGTGTCCACGAAAGCATGATAACCAATGCCCGAAGAAAGGAACGTCGTCTCAAGTTCACATCTCAATGTGAGTGTGGACGCCTATGAGACGCCCACGAGGGTCGTGAAACGGCTGCCATTGCAACCGGCGCAGACCCTCGTGGCCTGACTGTGGTGAGATGTCGAAAGAGACGGCCTCAGCGTACGGATCAGTGCAGTATCGTCTGCACCCGCCGGACCGCTTGAGTGATTAATGGTTCCAGGTTGGGTGAATTCACGCCGATGACTTCCACACCAAGCCGATTGAGCGGCAAGAGCAGCTTGCGGCCGGGAGCCTGCAGAATCGCGTTGGCCACCCCGGGAGTCACTTCTCCGAGGAATGAGCCGGCGCACACGATACTGAGCGACCCCAAAATAAGGTCGGCTTCCCTAATGGTCTGCACGATTCCCCATTCGCCTACGACGATGTGCATGGCGCCCGCTTTCGCCATGGCCTCGGCCGCCGCTCTATTCGTTCCTAATGCGAAAATTTCGTGAGTGTGGCCGACGGCGGCGATGAGGTGTTCGACTAATCGACTCCCCAACCCTCCCCCTCGGCCGTCTACGATGCAAATGCGCACGTTAGCTGAGTCCTTTCCCGGTCGTCGTCATGGTCAGCTTGCCATGTTTGACGCCTTTGGTGCCGATGAGGATGTCCGAAACCTTCTTGATCTCGGCGCCTTTGCCGCGGACCACCAACACTTCCAGGCAGTGATCGTGATCCAGATGTACGTGCATGGCGGAAAGAATCAGACGGTGGTGCCGATGCTGAATATCGGTCAGCTTGTCCGTCAGATCATGCACGTGATGGTCGTAGACGATCGTAATCGTGCCGACCGTCTCCTTGTTGGCGTCCCATTCCTGGCCGACGAGATTGTCCCGGATCAGATCACGCAATGCCTCCGACCGGTTTGTATACTGCTTGCGCGCGATCACGCGGTCGAAATCATCCAGCAGATGGTGATCCAGAGAGACGCCGAACCGCACCAGTTTTTTCATCGGATCTCCACCCTTGAGTAACACGATTTAATAAATGGTGGCACCGACGATAACACGCCGAACTAGCGGCGTCAACTGTTTTTGAGGTACATGGGACGCGGGACGTTGGGTGGAACACCCGTCGGCGCGGGGCGATAAGGCCGTTCTCAGTAGGCCATGCTCATCGAGTCTCTTGATTACGGCAGGTTTTCATATGCAAGCTCGACGCGCGACACGACTTGCTCGTTGCCGTTTACTCCATCTTCTTCGGAATCTTGCCATAAGCGACGAGGGAGCCCTAATTCATCCAGATCTGACCCGTAGTAGAGCGGTTCTTTAAAGATGATGTACGTGAGCGGCCCCAGCGTTCCATCTGTAATGAGCACCGCCAAGCGCGACGCCTCCTCGGGCGAGAGATCCGGTTCAACGCCGGGCAGCACGCGAAGCACGCGATGGAATGTCACGTGCGTGATCATCCCTCCTTCGCGGTCTCCATATGAGACCAGCATCATCCCGTTGGCCAATGGACTGGCATC
>DATFCE010000356.1:0-2127 GCA_035253365.1 Nitrospiraceae bacterium | reverse complement strand
CCACTCGTGAACCAGAACGTTGAAGAACTTCGTTGGGCGGCGGTCGGAATCTCGACGACGCATTCGCGTCTTGAAGCACGGCCGGTTCTGGTTGTTGACACGCGGAAGGTGTTTCGGATAGGGTGAGGAAGATTTTTGGTGATGGAGTTCACCGCAACCGCCCCGCCACGTTTTACGCGGGACTGATAACTCCTACCGGAGCAATCTGGTAGGAGTTTTTTTTTGCGACCTCCTCAAATAATGCCTCTTACCGCCGTGCGCTACGCGCTTTGTGTCGCTGGAAAGTATGCCATCTCAATTCAATGGCGCTCCATGGATCATCGTAGCGCGAAGGACAGTATGAGAAAGACGGCCGTTATCGCAATGACGGTTCCAAGTAAAGAACCGTGGAAGGCGATTGTCCTATCGAATGATCCGGCTTCACCGCATTTGTTGATCACGCCATTATCCTGAACGCCTGAAGGGGTCGTAATGGAGAACATGTGGGATGTCGCCGCACTCTGGATTGGGTTAGCGCTGTTGGCCACCTTGATATCAATCCGGATCGGCATGTCGGTCGCGCTCGTTGAGATCTGCATCGGCATCGCCGGCGGCAATCTTTTGGATCTCCATCCCACCGCATGGATGAATTTTCTGGCGGCGGTCGGGAGCGTGCTGCTGACCTTCTTGGCCGGCGCTGAAATCGATCTCGCCTCGGTCCAGAACAAGTGGAAAGAGACGTTGAGTATCGGATTCGCTTCATTTCTCGCGCCGTTTCTCGGGGCGATGGCGTATGCCTATTGGGTTGCCGGCTGGTCCGCCCCGGCGTCCCAGATCGCCGGGATCGCTCTTTCCACCACCTCCGTTGCGGTGGTCTACGCCGTGATGCTGGAACGAGGGTACAACGCCACCGAGCTCGGCAAAGTGATCTTGGCCGCGTGCTTCATCACGGATTTGGGAACGGTGTTGGCTCTTGGATTGATCTTTGCCGAATACGATTGGTGGCTGCTCGCCTTTGTCCTCGTCACTACGGTCACGCTCTGGAAACTACCGTCCGTGACATCCTGGTTCTTCGCGCAAGTCGGCCCGCGCATCAGCGAGCCGGAAACCAAATATATTCTGGTCATCCTCTTTGCCTTGGGCGCGCTGGCCACGGTGGCGCAAAGCGAAGCCGTCCTGCCGGCATATCTGGTCGGGATGGTGCTGGCGCCCCTGTTCCTTGCTAATCGGACCTTGGCCCAACGCATGCGGGTCATCGCGTTCTCTATCCTGACGCCGTTTTATTTTCTCAAAGCCGGCTCGCTCGTCAGCCTGCGGGCCGTGGCCGCCAGTCTTGCGCTCATTGCGATTTTTCTGGCCGTCAAGATGATGACCAAATTTATCGGGGTCTGGCCGCTCGCCCATGGGTTTCGATTTGGACGGCGCGAAGCCCTATATACGACCCTGCTCATGTCCACCGGATTAACGTTCGGCACGATTTCGGCTCTCTATGGCCTGAGTCATCAATTCATCAGTCAAGATCAGTATGCGGTCCTTGTGACCGTCGTGATTCTCAGCGCGATTGTGCCGACATTGATCGCGGAACGCTGGTTTGATCCGGGAGGAGCGCCGCCGGAGGAGACGATCACCCGCCGCACAACGGATTACGTGCCGGCCGACGGATCGGAAGAGGTACAGAGTCGGGTGGCGCAGCGCTAAGGATGAGCGTCACTTACGCGGCTTGCGCCCTGTTCCGTCTTGGTCGTGAAGTCATGACAGCAATGTGCGTAGGAGTTTCGCTGGCCTAACATATGAACAATCCCCAACAGCTTTGTTCCCGAATACTCGCTGCTGTTCCAAAAACTGCGGCCCTGAAGTTGGTCGTGCTGTTGGGCCTGGTCAGTCTCTTTGCCGATATGACGTACGAGGGCGCCCGCAGCATCACTCTGGCGGTTCTTGGAGCGAGCGGCACGATCGTCGGCCTCGTGGCTGGATTCGGGGAACCGATCGGCTACGCGCTTCGCTTGGTCTCGGTATATTTGGCGGATCGCACCGGCAAATACTGGGCCATTACTATTTTTGGATGCGCCGACGATCCGAAGCAGTTAGCTCGGCTGCTGCCACATGAGTGGACATCCGTGATTGTACGCATCTTGTGTGATCGCCATG
>DATFCE010000355.1:0-6402 GCA_035253365.1 Nitrospiraceae bacterium | reverse complement strand
TCCGGTTGATTGCCGGGAAGGATTTTGTTGAGCGAGATTCGGTAGTCGGCCATGCGTTGTTCTTCGACCGGCGTCGCGGCTATTTCCTTGTCGCGTTGCATCACTTCCAAATGATCGAGGACCGCGAGTAGCGGCTGCACGGCGCTGAGCAATCGCCCGGCCTCGAAGGCCTCTAAGGAATCAATGAACTGATCGTTGAAACGGCGGAATGCCGAGTTGCCGCTTTGGTTCCTGAACCGGTAGACGACCTGTTCATACGCGGCGACCGCTTCCGGCGTCGGTTTGAAGCCGCTGGGGGCCACAGAGGGATGAACGACGGCCGGCAGCTTGGCCGCATAAGTCTTGAGCGCGGACACCAACCCGCCGATGATTTCCAAGACCTCCCCGACCGTCACCGATTGACCTCATAATGACGTGATGACACTTACCGTGTCGTCACGGTTGTGTCAAGCAGTGCCTCGTCCATTAAACTTTGCTGTAACGCATAGACCACGCCATCCATGTCCACGGGAATCGGCGCGGTGAAGAGAAGGTCAATGCCGGTGACCGGATGGTTGAATCCGAGTGTACGCGCATGCAGCATCACTCGAGGAATCGACACGCCGGCCAGTTCGCGCACCTTACGCCCGCCGTACGTCGGGTCACCCAACACCGGATGCCCGATCGAAGCAAGGTGCACGCGAATTTGATGCGTTCGGCCGGTCAGCGGAAGCAGCGTTACGCGCGTGGCGAGTTTGCCGAGCCGCTCCATCACACGATAGCCCGTCGCCGAATCCTTGGGCCGATCGGTGCGCGCCGAAAATTTCTTGCGTTCCTTCACGTCTCGCCCGATCGCCAGCACGATTGTCCCGTCCGATTTTTTCACAGTGCCCCACACCAGCGCTTCATACTCGCGGGTGATGCTGTGTTGCTTGAATTGGGCCGCCAGCGCGCGATGCGCCTGATCGGTCTTGGCGATCGCCATCACGCCCGACGTTTCCTTATCGAGTCGATGGACGAGCCCCGGCCGTTCTTTCCCGCCGATCGTCGAGAGCGATCCCCCCGGCGCGGCGAAGTGATGGAGCAAGGCGTTGACCAATGTCCCGGACCAGTGTCCCGGCGCGGGATGAACCACCAAGCCTGCCGGCTTGTTGAGCACCAACACGGCGTCATCCTCGTACATGATGTCTAACGGAATCGGCTCCGGCTGGAGTTCCAGCGGCTCGGGTCGGGGCACCTCCAACACGATCCGATCGCCCGATCGAATTTTGTGACTGGGTTTGACGACCGCGTCGTTCACCGTGATGCGACCCTCAACAATCAGACGTTGCAAGGCGGATCGGGACACCGACCGCTCATGACTGCTGAGAAAGATGTCCAGACGCTTGGGCGCTTCACCATTGGTAATGATCAATTCCGTGCGCATGTTGAATCAGGTCGCTTAGCTAACGATGTCGGCGAAGTATTCCATCCGAGCTATCTCTCAGTACGGATGAGACCGACGAATAATACATCCAATGATTTCGGAAGACTACGGTTGCGCATATGAGCCTGAGCGCCTGGTGGATCTGAACCAATCCCGCGAGCGATGCTCCGATTCACACCAAGGGCCGACTCTATAAGTCGGCACGCTTTCAATCATTTCGACACAAGCGTGAAATGGTCTTGGCCTTGCAGAACTCTCCGCTCAGAGTGACGTAGACCACAACTACACATTACACGGGAGGGCTGCCATGGCGTGGTTATTGAGCGACAAACCTGTCGAAGGTCGTATCTTGGTGATTGACGACGAAGAACAAATCCGAAAGGTCGTCGGCATCGGTCTGAAAAAGGCCGGCTATGACGTCGAAGAAGCGGAAGACGGCGGCAAGGCCATCGAAGTATTGAACGCGGGTGAGAATCCCATGATGGTGGATGTGATCATTTGCGACATTCGGATGCCGAAGATCAACGGTACGGAAGCCATCGCGTATTTTCGGACTGAATATCCGTCGATTCCTATCATCGTCTTAACCGGCTATCCGGACGTTCAACTGGCCACGTCGCTGTTGAAGGCGGGTGTGGTGGAATATCTCACCAAGCCGGTCGATCGGGACCGGCTGCTCAGCGCCGTCAAAACGGCAATGGAAAAACGGGAGATGTTCGCGTCATAATCCGCCATCATCACGCCGCCTCGCGCTCCCTGGTCAGGATCTGGATCAGGGAGCCTGTGTGGGTGAACGTATGACGATGGAATCCGACCGGCCAGTCAAGGTGCTGATTCTTGGGGCAGGCAAGGGCGGCACGGCGCTTCTTGAACTGTTCACAAGCACCGGGGTGGAGGTCACCGGCGTCGCCGATATCAATCCCAAGGCCCCGGGCCTTCGTCTCGCTCGGGGTCTCAACATCCCCACTGCCGCGGATGCGACAGCATTGATCGCCTCGAACGGCGCGAATTTAATCGTGGACGTGACGGGCGATCCCCTCATGCCCGCTCGGATCGCGGATCACAAGGCCGCCGACGTGGAAAGCCTCGGCGGGACCGCCGCGCGGTTACTCTGGACGTTGGTGCAGCGCGAACAGGATCTCCGGGCGCAACTCATACAAGCGGAGAAAATGGCCACCTTGGGGACCTTTGCCGCCGAAGTGGCCCACGACTTCAATAATCCCCTGTACTGCATCCGTGAATTTGCCGCCTTCATCCAGGAGGAGCAAGATCCCGCGGGAATGCAGGATTATGCAAAGGAAATTTCCAAGGCGGTCACCTATCTTTCCTCGGTGGCGCAACGGCTCTCTCAGTACGCGCGGTCCGGTCATGGCGATAAGCCGGCGTCCGATTTGGTTCATATTCCGGACCTGCTCGATCAGGCCGTCACTATGGCCCGATACTCGGTCTCGACCGATGCCTTGGAGGTCGTCAAGGATTACGGGACGGTCCCGGCGATACGCGCGAATTCCGGCGAGCTTCTGCAGATCTTCGTCAATCTCGTCACCAATGCCGTTCAGGCCATGAACGGCCGGGGCCGCTTGACGTTGACCACGGCGACGAGTCAAGGTGTGATGACCATCGCGATCCAGGATACGGGATCCGGCATTTCACCGGCGAACCTGGAACGGATCTTCACGCCGTTTTTTACGACCAAAGGGAAAAAAGGCACCGGCCTCGGACTCTATATTGTGCAGACGCTGGTCAAGAAATACGGCGGCCGGATTCATGTCTCAAGCGAAGAAGGCAACGGCACGACGTTTACCATTTATTTCCCGGACACGAGTCCTCCTCCCCTATGACTCCATGAAACCGAACCCGAAGCGCGGTCGCTGGGGACTGAAGCGGAAGCTGATTACCGCCATGCTCATGGTCGGCGCCGCGCCCCTGTTGGTCGGGCTCGGTATGGCCTTCCTTCAGGGCACCCGGGAGCTACATGAAGCGGCGGGGGCCAGCTTCGCAAGCTTGGCGGCCGAATCGGCGCGCAGCCTCGATCTGGTCTTCAGTGATGAGCTGATGCGCACCACGCGGATCGCGACCCACCCATTGGTCGTCAAGGCATTGGAGGAGCAAGAAGATACTCTGCAGCGAGTGGATGAGCCGCGCCGCGCCAAAGAGCGCGACTCCGCCGCACGTCGATGGGAGGCAAGCGAACCGACCCTGATCCGCGCAGTCACCGGCGGAAAGCTCGCCGATCTGCTCAAACAACAAGTGGCCAGGCCGGATGAGACGGCTGGTCCTATTCTACCGGCGGCGACCCGGGCGGCGACCCGGGCGCTCTTCCTCACCGACTCCACCGGCACACTCATAGCCAGTACGCACGAGGATGTCCCCTATACTCACCACGAGGAAGCGTGGTGGAAAAGCGCCTATCAAAACGGGGTCGGGCAGCCGCATTTGAGTAATATTGCATTCGACGAACGGCTCGGTGTGTATGTCTTTCATCTTTCCGTTCCGGTCATGGACAGCATCCGTTATCGCGCGATCGGCGTGCTGCACCGGGTGTTCGACGCCAAAGAGTATTTGGGGCCCTCGCTTTTTCCCATCCGGTTCGGAAAAACAGGCCATGTCATGCTGATCGACAGCCACGGGATCGTCATGCTGTGCCCGATTCTGCCGACGGGGGTTCGACTGGCGGATACGGATCTGATTGGACTGGTCACGCCGGTACAGTCCGGATGGGTCAAAGCGTCTACCGATGGCCATGGCGGTCAGTCTACCTCGATCATCGGATTTTCTCCGCTTCCCGGCACGTCTCGACTGACCCGGCAATCAACGGGGTCGACCTGGCACACCTTCGTGTGGGAAGCCTCGGAGGAATTATTCGCGCCGACCCGCCATTTCTTCGGCTGGGTGGCGGGATTCGGGCTGCTTGCGCTGGCGCTGCTGGCGACGTTGGGGTACGTGGCCTCAGTCCGCATCGTGACGCCGATCCGGCGGCTCCAGGAAAGCGCCACGCTGATCGGGCGAGGCGAGTTAAGGGAGCCCATCTCGATCCGAACCGGCGATGAGTTGGAGCATCTGGCCGAGGAGATGAACCGCATGAACACGCAGTTGATGCAAACCTTCTCCGGATTATCCGACACCGTAGAGGAGCAGGCAAAAGAAGTGCGGTCGTTACAGATCATGAATCAACAGATTCTGGAAAGCGTGCCCAATCCGATTGTGCTGCTCGGTCCGGACGGCCGCGTGAGCTATCTCAATCATGCGGCCCATGAGGCCTTTGTCGACTCCAATGAGCAGGCCATAGGCCAATCGCTGGACACGCTGTTTGGGCAAGATCAACCGTCGGCTCAACGGCTGAACAGCGAACTTCAGACGGAACAGTACGGCATGCCTTTGTCGCAGACACTGAAAGACTGCGAAGTCGTCAGAGATCCACTCACGCCTCCATCGCGCGCCGACTGGCATCGCGGTCACTCGGAGCTGAGGATCAATCATCGGACCTACCGGTATCAATGGTTCCGGATCAATGCGCAACGAACCGATGAGAGCCGGATCGGATTGCTCTTTCAAGACATCACCGAGGAGCGGGCGCTTCAGGAAAAAGCCGTGCAGGCCGAGAAATCATCCGGCCTTTCGCTGCTGGCGGCCGGCATCGGGCACGAGTTAAATAATCCGTTATCCGGCATTCTTGGTCTGAGTGAAGCGATCGCGGATGAGTCCGATCTGAGCATCATTAAAGACCATGCGAAGTCGGTCGTCTCACAGGCCAAGCGCATGGCCGACGTCATTTATGGTCTGACCGGTCAAGGCGGCGAGACGGAGACCGACCGTCCCGTTAAAGTCGAACTAAATGAGCTGATCGAAGGCGTCATGGCGCAATTGCGCGCGACTGAAGGCGCGACGGGTCTCGACATCCGGACTCACTACGGACCCTCGACGATGATTCAAGCAAAGCCCGGTGAAATCCGCCAGGTCTTGGCCAACGTGCTGACCAATGCCGTGCAAGCGATGAGTGGACAGGGTGTGCTTGAGCTCACGACCGAGACCTCCGAGGGCCAAGTCCTCATCACGATTCAAGATAGCGGGTGCGGCATTCCCCTGACCTATTTGTCGAAAGTATTCGACCCGTTTTTCACGACTAAACGGCAGGGGCAGGGCCGAGGACTGGGGCTGACTACCGCTCGTCGCATTGTGGAAAGCGTCGGAGGCGATATCACTATTGCTTCGCGGGAAGGCCATGGAACAACCATCTTAATTACCTTTCCGGTTGTCGAGTTGAGTCCAAGCAGGAGGACGCCGTGATGGCATGCCGCCCGCGCGACATGGCGCTGCTGGCGCTGGCAGGACTGTGCGGTCTCTTGGTCGCGGCTAAAGCATCGCCGCCGGCGCATGGGATTCCGCCCGAGACCGTCGCCGACTATGTCCACGCGGTGATTGAAGCGGACCGCACGATCTACTCGCAGCATGTAGTGGATCGAATGCAAGAGAAGGGAATTGTCGCCGCATCGGAAAATTGGGAAACACAGAGTACGTTACCTCTACCGGCCCAATTCCTTATTGACGCCGCTCGATTGGTCGGCAGAAAGGAACACGGCATTCGCTATCGACTGGTGAGCTTGTGGCCGATCTATGAACGAAACGGCCCGGCGACGGATTTCGAGCGGACCGCGCTCGAGGCGGTTCAAAAGCAGCCCAATAAGCCATACACCGGCTATGTCGAGAGCGGACGGCGACGGTACTTTCAGGCGGTGTATGGGGATGTGGCGCTGGCTCCAGCTTGCGTCGGCTGTCACAATGCACATCCCAACAGTCCGCGCCGAGACTTTAAATTAAACGACGTGATGGGGGGAATCGTCATCACGATTCCATTGGATCACTAACCGCCGGTCGGTAGCATCTCACATCCAGTATGATCGGCCACGGTGCGTCTCTAGGATTCGAAGAGAAATAGGGAGCAGTACCGAGGTCACCAACATCTATGGCGTCTTCATGTGGGAAAACAGAAGTGAAGG
>DATFCE010000354.1:0-6002 GCA_035253365.1 Nitrospiraceae bacterium | reverse complement strand
GGGCCGGATCGGTTTGACGCCGAAGGTTACCAGGTATCCGTCGTTCGCCATTTTGCAGGCCAAGGTCACCGCCGCCTGAAATCGTTTCTCTTCCTTGATGACATGATCGGCCGGCAAGACCACCATGACGGCATCCGGGTCTTTTCTCACCAGATGCGCAGCGGCCAAGGCGATGGCCGGCGCGGTATTGCGGCCCTCCGGTTCGATCAGGAAGTTCCGTTGCAGCTCTTCCTTCCAATCACTGAGCTGGAACCGAATCGAATCGGCTTGCACCGCATTGGTGGACAGAAAGACGCGTTCAGCTGCCACGCACCCCAGCACCCGCCGCATCGTCTGCTGGATTAAGGTTTCGCCTCCCATGATCCGCAACAATTGCTTCGGATAGAGGTGACGGCTCAGCGGCCAGAATCGGGTTCCACTTCCGCCCGCTAAAATCACCGCGTACAAATGAGTGTTGTTCATAGTCCCGCCTTGTGGGGCTTCTGCGCCCACACCGCTTCGGTCGAGCCCGATTGAGCCGACAGGATGAGATCGGCCACTTCTCGCACCGCGCCTTCTCCGCCTTTTTTGTGACACACGTAGTGAACCACTTTCAGGACCGAGGACACACCGTCGGCAGGTGATGCGGAAAAGCCGACGGCCTTGAGTGTTTCGAGATCGTTGACATCATCACCGAGATAGGCCACCTCCTGCAGCGTCAGACCGTGCCGTGTGACGATACTCCGCAACACGGCAAGTTTATCACGCACGCCTTGGTGCACCTCGGGGATGGCCAGCTTTTCTCCCCGACGGGCGACCAGTTTTGTCTCTTCTTGCGTGATCAGCGCGGTGATCAATCCGGCGCGTTGGAGCAATTTAATCCCCATGCCGTCGCGCGTATTGAATTTTTTGAGCTCGTCGCCGGACTCGGAATAGTACATCCCGCCGTCGGTCAGCACCCCGTCCACATCCGTCGCCAGCAGGCGAATGCGCGTGAGGGCTCGATGGAGAGCAGCACGGCGGGTGCGAGGTGTTGCTTTGAATCGGGAGATCGGCATGGTGCGCGCGGCAGTAATCCGAAATGTAGCAGACGACCTGCATGAACACAACCGCGAGATTGATTTGTAGCCGCTGCTCTATGACCTCGCCTTCCGTGACAGCATCTGCAGATCGGCCTCGACCATTTCCTTGATCAGATCTTGGAACTTCACGCGGCAAGACCAGCCCAGTTCTGTTCTGGCCCTCGTCGAATCCCCCAACAAAATTTCGACTTCAGCGGGGCGGAGAAATTGCGGATCGACCACCACGTGATCACGATAATTCAGCCCGACATGGGCAAACGCCGCGTCGGCGAATTCCCGGACCGTATGTTGCTCGCCGGTCGCGACGACGTAATCCTCCGGTTCCTCCTGCTGCAGCATCAGCCACATGGCCTCGACGTAGTCCCGCGCATGACCCCAATCGCGGCGGGCATCCAGGTTTCCCAGTCGCACCTCTTTGGCCATGCCGAGTTTAATGCGCGCCGCGTGCGACGTGATCTTTCGCGTGACGAATTCAAAGCCACGGCGGGGCGATTCGTGATTGTACAGAATCCCGGAGGAGGCTTTGATGCCATAGGCTTCGCGATAGTTCCGCGTCAGGTGAAAGCCCGCTACCTTGGAAATCCCGTACGCCGAGCGGGGGTGGAACGGCGTTCGCTCCGTCTGCGGCACTTCGGCCACCTTGCCGAACATTTCACTGGAGGCGGCGAAGTAAAATCGGCACTCGCGGGCACAGTCGCGCAGCGCGGTCAAGACATGATGGGTGCCGTTAATGTTCGCATTGAGCGTTGAGAATTCATCCTCAAACGAATAGGTCACAAAGCTTTGAGCGGCGAGATGGTAACATTCATCAGGCTTCACCGCCTGAAAAACCCGGTAGACACTCGGCAGGCTCTCCAGCGAGGCGGCATGTAAATGGAGTCGGTCCTTCACGTGCAGGACGCGCCAAAGCCGGTGCTCGGGGTCCTCGATGGCCACACGGCGAACGATCCCATGCACTTCATAGCCTTTGTTCAACAGGAGCTCGGCTAAATACGAGCCGTCTTGTCCCGTGATTCCTGTTATGAGCGCGCGCTTCATTTTTAACTCAGGGTTGAAGCCGAAGTTAAGGTTGAGTATAGGACATTGATTCAATCAAACGGCCGAAAATCATTCCTTAGCCTGAACCTCAACCTGAACCTTCTGGTCATTGATGAACCTGGCCAAGGCATCTTCCCAATGTGGCAAGGTAATGCCTACCTTCGCCAGCACCGTGTTCGCCAAGATGGTATAGGCGGGGCGGGCAGCCAGCCGTTTCGCCTCTGCCGTTGAAATTGGATGAATCGGGACGTCGCTCCCCATGAGTGCCACAATCGCACGGGCGAAATCATACCACGTGCAGGCCCCACTGCCCGCGGCATGCACGATGCCGCGCAAGTCGACTCTCAGGAGACTGGCAATCGCCTGGGCCAGATCGGCAGCGTATGTCGGACAACCTCGCTGATCGGCCACCACGCGAAGTTCCGGCTGACGTCCCGCAAGTCCCATGATGGTTTTGACGAAATTGTGTCCGTGAGGCCCATACAGCCATGAGGTACGCACGACCACTGCATTTTGGCAGTGCGTCAAGGCCTGCCGCTCTCCCTGTAGTTTCGAGCGGCCATAGACGTTGAGCGGATTCGGCGTATCAGACTCGGCATAGGGCGTGTTTTTTGTTCCGTCGAAGACATAATCGGTAGACACGTAAATGAAACGAGCGCCTAATCGAGCCGCCGCTTGCGCGACACGCCGAGTACCGTCGGCATTGACGGCCATGGCCTGGTCGGGCTCTTCTTCAGCTTTATCAACCTGCGTGTAGGCCGCTGCGTGAATGACCACGTCCGGCCGCGCGGCCGTCACCTGCGCGCCAACGTCAGGACTAAGGAGATCAAACTCCGGCCAAACGGCGCAGGAAAGCGTTTCGTTTGATAGAGCTCGCTGTAATTCATGACCCAACTGCCCATCGGCGCCGGTGATTAGGATGCGCATCGTCTCAATAGGGGCAAGGTGTAAAGGGATAAAGGGGTAACGGCAGGATCTTTGGCATGCTCTACCCCTCACCCCCCCCCCCAAGCCGCTGTCCGTAGGCCTGCGCGTAATAGGTCGCAAACTCCCCGCTCTTGATCACTTTCCACCACCGCTCGTTTTTGCAGTACCAGTCGATCGTCGCGCACAGCCCTTCATCGAACGGCACGGACGGACTCCAGCCTAAGTCGCGCAGACGCGCGCAATCCACGGCGTAGCGTCGGTCATGACCGGGTCGGTCTTGCACATGGCGGAGTAAGGATGGCGATTTGCCGAGATGGCGAAGGATCGTGTGCGCCACGACGATATTCTCCCGCTCATTGCCGCCTCCGACGTTATAGATCATGCCCGGCTCACCATGCTGCAACACGTATTCGATGCCGGCGCAGTGATCGAAGACGGATAACCAATCGCGGCGATATCGTCCGTCGCCATACAGGGGGAGCGGCTGATCCTCGAGCGCATTGGTCACGAACAAGGGAATGAACTTTTCCGGATACTGATTAGGACCATAAGTATTGCTGCCGCGGGTAATCAGCACCGGAAACCGATAGGTCGTCCAGTAGCTGCGAACCAGAAGATCCGCGCCGGCTTTACTGGCCGAGTAGGGGCTGCGCGGATCCAACGGATCATCTTCTTTAGACGATCCGGTCTCCACGCTGCCGTACACTTCGTCGGTGCTCACTTGAACGAAGCGCTCGACTTTCGCCTTTCGCGCTTCCTCGAGGAGTACCGCCGTGCCGACGACATCCGTTCTGGTGAAGTCGCCCGGCTGCAAAATCGACCGATCCACATGCGTTTCCGCGGCGCAATTGATCACCGCCTCGATCGCATGGTCATGGAAGATGCGTGCAACAGTCTTCGCGTCACAGATATCGCCACGCACGAATGTGTATCCCGGACGTCCAGCCAGATCCGCCAGATTCTCTAAATTTCCGGAGTACCGCAGCGCATCCAGGTTGACGGCATCATGACCGTTTGCCAGGAGCCGATGCACGAGATGTGATCCGATAAAGCCGGCCCCGCCGGTCACTAGAATGCGCATCACCTAATCCAATTTATTCGCACCGGTGCGGGCGACGAGCTGATTGGCTGCGAACAGGGACTCGATTGTTCCGGCATCCGTCCACCATCCTTCCAGCACGTCCCAGGTCAACTCGCCGGTCTCGATATAGGCGTTATTGACGTCCGTGATCTCCAGCTCGCCCCGTCCGGAGGGTTTCAGGGTTTTAATGATCTCAAACACCCGGGCATCGTAGAAGTAGACGCCGGTCACGGCATAGGCGGAGCGTGGATTCGTCGGCTTCTCCTCAATTTTGATCACGCGGTCCCCATCGAGAACGGGGACGCCGAACCGCTGCGGATCTTTAACCTCCTTCAAGAGAATTCTGGCGCCGGCGCTCTGGTTCCGAAAGGCGGTCGCAGCCCGGAGAATATTGCGTTCGATGATGTTATCGCCCAACACGACGCAGATCGGCTCCCCGTCGGCAAAATACTCGGCGAGTCGTAGCGCATCGGCAATGCCGCCCTCTCCTTCCTGGTAGGTGTAATCCAAATGCCGCAATCCGAATTCCTTACCGTTTCCGAGCAACTTCAGAAAATCGCCGGCACTGTTGCCGCCCGTGACGAGCAGGATTTGCCGAATTCCGGCATTCACCAGCGTCTGGATGGGGTAATAAATCATCGGGCGGTCGTATACCGGCAACAAATGCTTATTGGTCACGCGTGTCAGGGGGGAGAGCCGCGTGCCGAGCCCGCCGGCGAGTACGACGCCTTTCATCGAATCTTGCGGGGGTTGGGGGTTTGCGTCATCCTACATGCATTCATTGAGGGCAGTCGAAGTGAGGTTCAAGGGTTCAGCGTCAACAGACCGCTCTCGACCCGCTGATGAAGCGCTGTGCGAAAATACTCGATGGTTCGCTTGAGTCCTTCCTCCAATTCGATCCTCGGCTCCCATCCTAACAGCATCTTCGCACGGCGGATATCCGGCCGCCGGACCTTAGGGTCATCCACAGGCAATGGATGCCGTTGAACGTCGCAACCGGAGCCGGTCAACTCGAGCACGAGCGTGGCAATTTCCATCACAGTAAGCTCCCGAGGGTTCCCAATATTAACCGGATCGTGGATACTGTCTCGATCGGATTCGGTCTTCGGTGAAAGAAACCCGGATCGGTCAGTTCGTTCCGCGACGCTGTGGGTGGCTTCCGCCATCAGCAGCGCGCTGATACCGCGAATCAAATCATCGACATAGCAGAAGCTGCGGGTTTGCGATCCATCCCCGAAGACGCTCAGCGGTTTATTCTCAAGTGCCTGGACGATAAAGTTCGACACCACCCGACCGTCGTTCGGCCTCATGCGCGGGCCGAACGTATTAAAGATCCGCACGATCCTCGTATCCAACCCATGGTAGCGGTGATAGGCCATGGTCATGGCTTCCGCAAAGCGTTTCGCTTCATCATAGACACCACGGGGGCTGATCGGATTGACATTGCCCCAATATGACTCCGGTTGGGGATTGACCAGCGGATCGCCGTAGACCTCCGACGTGCTGGCCAATAAGAATCGCGCATTTTTTGCCTTCGCCAACCCCAATGCCTTATGCGTGCCAAGGGCGCCCACCTTGAGAGTCGCAATAGGATACTCGAGATAATCCTGAGGGCTTGCGGGAGAAGCAAAATGCATGACGGCATCGAGAGGGCCGTCGACGTGAAGATAATCGCAGACATTGTATTTAACGAAGCTGAACCGGTCGTGTCCCATCAAGTGCGCGATATTCTCTGGCCGCCCGGTGATGAAGTTGTCCAGGCACCGCACCTCATGCCCGTGCCCAATAAACAACTCGCACAGATGGCTACCGAGAAAACCCGCTCCGCCGGTGATGAGAATGCGCATACTTACAAAGGGGTAAAGGGGTAAAAGGGATCATGGGGGTCAACTCTT
>DATFCE010000353.1:0-5205 GCA_035253365.1 Nitrospiraceae bacterium | reverse complement strand
TGCTGAGTAGTGACTCAAGGCGCATGGCGCGTGGGGACGGGACGGCAATGGCTGATCGAATGAATGGACTTTTTGCACCGGGGATTCCTCTCTGGATCACGATGTGATCTTGCTCCGGTCGAGCCTACGTGCTAACCTGGCGCGCTTTCACGTAGGCGCCGCCAATGATGACTATATTCGTAGTCCTCAGGCATATTCATGATCCACGACGAGCGAGTACCGGTTCATCGAGCCTCCGAACAAAAAACCATTTTGATCGTGGATGACGAAGCGAAGATGCGTCAGATACTTCGCGTCGGCCTCATCCCTCATGGGTTTAATATTCTTGATGTAGAGAATAGCCAAGACGCTCTTCGTCTCTGCAAAGAGTATCCGGGACCCATTCATCTCCTGCTGGTCGATGTGGTGATGCCTGAAATGAACGGCCTGGAGCTGGCGCCGCGGATCAAGGCGTTGAGACCAGAAGTACAGGTCATTCTTATGTCGGGTCACAAGGACGACCAAATTCTTTTACATGCCTCGCTGAACCCCAATACGCCGTTCTTCCACAAGCCGTTTACCTTGGATGCCCTCGTACGGACGATCCAAGACGTGCTGAAGGTCACAGCCTAGATACGTCAACGTCGCCAAGCGACTCAACGGCCTTCCATCCCGGCGTCGACTCTCGGTTTGCACACTCATTTCGCCGATCCCCGCCCTTCGAACCGAAATGAATTGACTTCAAAACTTCTGTGGAATCATGACGGACAGCAGAGAGAATTGGAGAAAGGATGAACTTCAAGAGGCGAGACGGACCGAGAGATGAATTAGATCTTGGTCAATAAGGCCCATAGACCGACTGCGCATGCAAGGAAAAGATATTCCATAGCCTTGTGCAGGAAGCAACCACCGTTCCTTCGCTTTGGCAAGCCGGGGAAGGTCAATCTTGTTTTCATTTCATGGGTTTGAAAAGTTGAGGGCCCGATCAGCCATCCGACCCACGCATAAAACGTGCGGAATCACACTATGCGCAATGTGCGCTTAATCACAAAACGGTGCTTGCGCACCAACTTGGGGAGCAGGCGAGGTCCGGCGCCTCACCGGAACCGAAGGCGCCCGTCGCGTGCAGCCGCGAGCGGCTGCATGGAAAGTGCAGAGATGAGGAGGTCACGCAACGGAATTTGCCGCTCGATACGATTCGTGGCCGCGCTGAACATGGTAAAGCCATCCCCCCCATCTGCGAGAAACGCATCGGTCGCGACCGAATATCGGCGGGCCACATCGAGCGGTTGTTCACCCACAAACACCTCACGCACCCGCGAGCCAGGAGATGCCGACAGGTCGTAGCTCACTGTCAGCCCGGAGACCTGAAGGAATCGGCCGGCAATCTGTGGGAGCCGGCTGACGCTGTTCTCCAGGGCCAGGCTCAGTTCTCTGCCTGTGATCATGAGAGTCACTGTGGACGAATCAAATGGCAGGACACCCAGAACTTGTCGCAAGATGACCGGGCCGGCCGGTATGCTGCCTCGAATCTGACCGCTATTGAGAAGAGCAATCTCGGTACGGAATTCTTTTCTAAGCAAGTCCGCCATCAGATTGCCGAAGTTCGTCTCCTGCGATCTGATCCGGGTGCTTTCACCGTCGAGGTCGACCAGCGCCTCACCGAGCACCTTGCCCGTCTGTTGCTCCAATTCTTCGGCATAGCGGCCGACAAGTTGCTCGATCGCGGCATCGGGTACAATTCCGGCGGACACCGGCCAATTTCCGGCTTTCGCCCATCGCACTTTTCCTTCAGCAATTCGGAGATCTAGACGCCCTATGGTGCGTCCTTGGCGATGTGTCTTAACAAAGACGGCGCCGGGCATACTGACCTCTTCCGTCGTCGGTGAGGGAAGCTGAACTGTCCTCAGCCCGTCAAACCCTTCGGTATGTCCGCCAATGATCACGTCAACGTCAGGGACCTCCTGGAGGAGACTCATATCCTCCTCGGTGTCTTGGTGCGTGACCGCGATGACCAGATCGACATCGCCTCGCGTCTTTAGCGCGCGGGAGAGAGTCCGAGCCGCTTCGATGCCATCACGGAATGCCAGCTGTGCGGCCGCCTGGCGATTGAAGGCGTCCGGAAAATTGCTCCGCCCGAGAAGCCCGATCAATCCAATCGACGTGGATCCGACGCGCACGATAGCGTAAGGACGGCACGGAACCTCCACGCTGTGCCCCGTTACATTGGAGCAGAGGATGGGAAACCGGGCGATCCTCTGAAGATGGTGCAAGTGGTCCAAGCCGTAATCAAAATCGTGGTTGCCCGCCGCCATCGCTTGATACCCCATGAGGTTCATTGCAAGCACATCGGGCTCGCCTTTGAAGAAGGATGAAAAGGCGGTGCCGATGAGAATGTCGCCGGAATCGACCAACAGCACCGGGCCGATCTCTTGCCGTATCTGGGCGATCAATGATGCCCGTCTGGCCATGCCCCCTATTGAGCCTTCGTCTTGCCGCTGGAACGGCAATACGGAGCCGTGATGCTCGCTGGTGTGGAGAATGGTGAGATTCTGCAGAGTGGGGGCTTCAGCCGCACTGAGAGAATCAAAGAGGAGAAAGAAGATAAGAAGGGCGGTGCGCCAGCCGGGATTGGTGCATGCATGAGACGGCATCTGTCATTATCCGTTGAGGTTCCGAATCTCCTCCAATGTTGTCTCGACCTCTTCAGGCGAGGTCAGAAGACTGGGGGCCAGACGGACGTACTGCGTCGCATAGGGTGTGACACTGGCCATGATCCCGCGAGTCCGAAGGCGTTCTACGACCTTCTCAGGTGTCCAACCGGTTATTTCAAAACAGATGATACCCGCGGAGAGACTTCGTGACCGAGGCGTATGTAGCGTCACATGCCGCATCTTTGCAAGCCCCTCCTTGCATTGATCGTTCAGCGCGTGAATGCGGTCGGCGACCCGTGCCTTGCCGATGGCCTGATGAAATCGAAAGGCTTCGTTCAAAGCCCATCGATGCTCGAACGAGTGAAAACCGCCGGGCGTCATGATCGCGCCGTATGGAATGTCTACGGGAAGAAGGCGCGTCTCGGCGCGACTGGGGTGGGTGGGTGAAAAGGGTGGAATGTCCTTCAACCAGACGCCGTAGGCTTCATGATTGAACGTGGGGATGATCGCATTCACTGCGGGCCACGCGCGCGGATGGCCCCAGACCAAGCCGGTGCCGCGCGGGCCGAACATCCATTTGTGCGTGCCGGCGACAAAGAAGTCGCAGCCCAGGTCCTCCATGCGGACATCTTCGACGCCGAGCCCGTGTACGCCATCGACGCAGAGAAGCACGCGATCCGATTCGGCCCGCGCCGCGTTGATTTTCGCCAGCGCGTCGGCCATGTCTCGAATGGGCAGCTTCACGCCGGTGCTCGAATGCACCCATGTGACCGCCACGATACGGGTCTGCGGGCGGATCGCCCGGACCAATGAGTCGATCGTCTCGTCGCGAGAGGCCGCGCTCGGGCGACGGTACAAGGAAATTTGATGAATCGACGTGCCCGTGCGCGCCGCTCGAAGACGGAGCGACATCGCCGTCGAGTAATGATCATGAGTCGTGGTGAGGATTTCTTGTCCGTCGCGCAGGGTCAATCCGCCGTAGAGCAGGCCGAGCCCCATGGTCGTGCTGTCCGTCAGCGCGATGTCAGCGGGATGCCCTCCAAGGTACTCGGCCGCGGCGCGCAGCACCGCGCCTTCGAGCCGCTCGCTCTGGTCGATCCAATATCCGATCGGATTCTGATCCAATTCCCGACGATGTCTTTCAATGGCCTGGCGTACGGCGGCTGGGTGGGAGGCGAGAAAAAAGCCGGCCATGTGAATCAGCTCACGTGAAAGGGCAAATTGCTCGCGCACCGATTCCCAGGACTCCACTTTCAGAGAATCGGTGAGCTCGGCATCCGCGCGCGGACGGGCAACGCCGCCGGCCAGCAACGCGCCGCCGAGGAGCAGGCCTGTGCGCACGAGAAAATCGCGGCGGTTCACATGAATGCCTGCGCTATTCACATTCCTCGCCGTTGACGCGGAAGACCCGCTCTCCATCCACGTACGTCTTCTCGCCGTCGTAGCTGACGGCATGAGACGTCACCGCGCCGTTGTCCTCGGTGAGGATCAGTGAGACATCAAGGCCTTTGGCCTCCACCCGCCACGTGCCGCGGCGATGCTCCTCCCCGGCATCGGACGCGCCACCGCCGGGAACCTGCATCGTCACATGGGAAGAATGGGAGTAGGTAAACCGTCCGTCCCGGCAGAGATTCCAGACCGTGGATCGGTTGTATCCGCCTTCTGATCCGCTGGAGTATTGCTCCAAGTGCTTGAGCGCCATGCCGGCCAACAGGCCTTCCCATTGCTTGACGAGCGCGGCCGTATCAATCGTGGTGAAGCGCGTGGAGGCAGCCAACTGATCGAGAAGGGTGCCGTAATAGACCGACAGATCCTTGGGACCCGTCAGGAGATAGACAATCGCCTGGTTCGAGGGGCCGAATACGGCCACGGCGCGTCCGACATTCTCACCGGCATGATAGGAAGCCGTCATGCGGTCTCCCGACATCCTGGCGGATGAGACGGGCTGCAGCACAAATCCTTCATCCAGCACCTGCGGCTCGTTCATGTGGCTCTCAAGCTCTTGAGGCGTGACATGATCAAGCAGGACCACGATGCCGACTCCCGCCATGGTATTGGACCCAAGCAGGAAGGACCGCGAACCCTGTGCCGTTCCACCCATCCAGTCGGCGGGAATAATGAATGAAATGCCGATGGCCGCATGCCGCACGCGCGTGCCGCTCTCATACTGTTGGCCGGGTTTGATATCCATCGCAGGCGTCTCGTGCCCCAGGGAGGAGTCTCCCTCGGATTGGGCATGCGTCTTGGATACGGAGGAGCTTACAACTAGAAATAGCACCAACCCGGCCGTTGCCATCCACTTTGCCAGCAGGAAGTTATTTTGAGATGTGCGTGTGCGGGTCATAGACCCACTTTGGCCAATTTGAGCGGAAGAGTCAACGCATCGTGACGGGTCTTGAGAATTCACCACCTTGTCGGTAGAGTCGGATACTTTGGACGGCATTGATCCATGGACTTTTGTCGGAGGCGAAGATGCAAATGCGGCTCATAGCCCTTACGGCCCTATGGCTGATGGCAGCAGGCGAAGCGAATGCGGATGCGGATACCCTGAGTAAAACATTCAAACGAGTGG
>DATFCE010000352.1:0-5500 GCA_035253365.1 Nitrospiraceae bacterium | reverse complement strand
ACCGGCCACGATGAGCCTGGTTATGACCAACCGGAAAGCCTCTCTTTCGACCTTTTCGCTGCGCGTGATGGATGTCGTAGCGGGATCGGCCGTGGACCGCGGCATACATTTGCTCCATTTAGGCCCTCGGGCCACCATCCGGCAGTCCTACCCGCTGCTCGTGTCCAGGAGAGGCCGGTATCGCTTTGATGGAGTCAAGCTTTCCACCCGTTTTCCCTTTGGACTTTTTGTCAAAGCTACGATCCTCCCTCTCGATTCCGAAGTCCTGGTGTATCCGCACATCCGGTCTCTGCCCGCCGCGGTTCTCCACGCCTTGACTGCCCGTGGACCAGGCGAGTCGATCCCGCAACGCGGTCAAGGGGCCGGGCTGTACAACCTTCGGCTGTATCAGCCGGGGGATGATTCCCGCACCATCCATTGGAAAACGACGGCCAGAAAGACGCAATTGATCGTCCGCGAAACTGAGGCCGAACATCTGTCACGCGTCACGCTGGCCTTGCACACCGGGCTGCCGTATCGCTTCCATCATAATTCGGCTGATTCTGCTGAGCAGGCTTTTGAAGATGCAGTCAGCCTTACCGCTTCCCTCGCGAATTTTTTTCGGCAACGCGGCTATCAGGTTCGATTGCTGATCGGTGAAACCAATGGACCGTATGCAAGCGGGGCGGCGCATTTTTACCGACTGCTGACCCGTCTTGCGCTGTGCGAGCCGACAGAGAAACCTTCTACTAAGGCCATACAATCACTTCGTGCGCTTGCCGCGGAGTCGGAGCAGAGCATCGTGATCCTTCCCGTTGCAGACACGCTTGTCTTGGATCTGTGTCGAGACGCCGGCCATATCTTTATCGCCTCGGAGCTGACATGGCCGGATTGACGATGCCACGCGCATTACACGCGAGCGCTCTCCTACAGACGGGGGTGAGCTTTGCCGCGCTGATCGCAACCGGCAAAGTCCCCACGACGTTAATCATCATCGGTGGCCTGTCGATTGTCGCCGCGCTCGCGCAGATCGCGCGCTTCGCCAAGGACTGGATCGTCTTTCGGCTGCCCCGTACGGTCTGGAATGTCGTGATGATCGCCGCGTTTGGAGCCTCCACGGCGGATGCCGCCTGGGGCAGCCAAGACATGCTTCAGGCTAGCATGTACGTGCTCATTTTTTTGATGGCGCATAAGCTCTGCACCCTTCGGCATCACGCCGATTTCCTCCACCTGTACGTGATCAGCTTTTTGGAATTTTTATCCGCGGCGATGCTGACGGTCGAACTATGGTATGCGGCCGTCTTCGTGACCTATCTGCTCACGACGGTCTGGGCCCTTCTCCTCTGGCATCTGAATCGTGAAGCAGAGGACGCGATGAGGGCTCCGCCTACCGGCCAGACGTCGACACGGGTGCCTCTTTCGGCGCGTTTCTTTTGGATCACGAATGTGATGGCGATGGGCGCTCTCGGCCTGACATTAGCTATGTTTTTTATGATGCCGAGGACGGGAGTTGGATTTTTTCAGAAGACAGGTGGCTCACCGATTCGGACCAGCGGCTTCTCGGAAAGGGTAGATTTAGGCGGCATTGGCGCGGTGAAGCAGGATCAAAGCCTGGTCATGCGCGTGCAATTTCCGGATCTCGAAGGTGGTGCCCCCACGACCGAACTCTATTTCCGGGGTGTCGCTTTTGATCGATACAACGGCCGCTCATGGACGAATACATTTGCCCGCCGGCCGCTGGCGGTCCGCAACGACGATGGAATTTTTACGAGGCCGGTCCATCGAAATGGGCGAAGCGCGACCGGCATCCGTCAACAGATTCTGATTGAGGCGCTCGATACGTCGGTGTTGTTCGGCATGCCGTTCGTGGAAGAAATCCAAGGCAACTTTGTAACCGTTCACTCCGACAGTCTCCAGGGATGGTCCTTGCCCGTCCCGATGAGCGTTCGATTTCAATATGTGGCGCTGTCGGCGCTCCCCAAAATAGCAGACGAAGATAGACTGGCCACCGCCTTCGAGTACCCTGCTGATATCCTCGGGCATTTTCTCCAATTACCTCCATTGAGTCCGCGAGTTGCCGCCCTGGCTCTGTCTGTCACTGAATCTGCCAAGACGCCTTACCAACAAATCGTATCCATCCAACAACATTTAGTCACAAACTACCGGTACAGTCTCGATGTCGGCGTGGAAGACGGTATGAATCCGCTTGATGATTTTCTCTTCAGGCGCAAGACGGGGTACTGCGAGCACTATGCCACGGCCATGGTTCTCATGCTGCGGACGCTTGGAATCCCAGCTCGGTTAGTTACGGGCTTTTTGCCGGGCGAGTGGAACGAATTCGGCAACTATTATCGTGTCCGGCAGCAAGACGCCCATGCATGGGTCGAAGTATTCTTCCCTCGCTCAGGTTGGATCACCTTTGATCCGACCCCGACGGTTGGCGCAGGCGCGCCCGTGCCCATGTGGCGGAAGCTGAGCAGCCTGATCGATTCAGTCCGGCTCAAATGGGATCGGTTTGTCATTCAATACAGTTTTCGAGACCAGATCGCGCTCATTCGTCAAATTCATGAACGAAGTGAACGCGCGCGGTCAAGCAGTCTCTCTTTTTTAGAAGCCATACCCCGGTGGGCAGGCTCCACTGGAGCATGGGTTGTAAACGAAAGACACTCTCTAGGGGTGATCATCCTCATGCTCGTTCTGGTGCTGAGCGTATTCGCCGTTATTGCCGTCAGATTCTATGGTAACCATCGATTACTCGGCCGCGACATTGTCCGAGACCAAGCTATTGTCGAAATCTATGCCGGCATGCTGCGACACCTCGCATTGCAAGGCCTGCCGAAGACCAAGGCATGCACTCCGTTGGAGTTCTCGCACAGGATCAACGCCGAGTGGAAAGACGCAGGCGCCTTCGTGACGCCGATTACCGACCTGTACTGCCGTGTCCGTTACGGTCGGGCGCCTTTTCTTGGTGAAGACCAACAACGAGCCGAGGAGCTGCTTCGCGCGCTTCGTGCGATGCGTCAGGCATCCGATCATCACCCATCGAGGCGACTGACTCTACGCGCCATCATGAGACGGTGGAAGCGTGCCTGAGATGACGCGCCGGCCATTTGCTTGACTTGAAATACCACGCTCAGTACAATCCGATCCTCTCTTGACTCACCTTCGAGCGGGAATAGCTCAGTGGTAGAGCATCGCCTTGCCAAGGCGAGGGTCGCGGGTTCAAATCCCGTTTCCCGCTCCATACCAACCTTCGGTTGAACCGCTTGCCGCCATAATTTATTCCAATATCAAGTGAGGCAAACGAGTGATTTGCTTCATCATTATTATTCCTATATTTCCACATTCCTCATGCCGGGTAATTTGAAATCGCGACCCTGCTTCCAGTCTTAATTCTCCATTACAGCTTCCGAACAGCTTCCGACAAACTCTTGGCGCCTCCGTAACATCGGAGCACTGACGTTACCACGGGGTAACTCGCGGTCTTGTAGTATAACCATATGATTGATCTAACAATTACTGTGAGTATAGCTTTTCAATAGGTCCATTGGCACCTAAACTACCCATAGCCCTATCCCATTCGCCGGGGTAATTAAGATGACTTTAGAATTATCTCTTCTGTTTCAAATAATTATATGAATAGGCCCCTGTGGTTTCCATATTGCTTGTATTTTCCCACGCTATGCCTTTCCTATCTCCAACGAACCTGAGCGCAATAAACAAATTTGATGGAAATTAAATACTAAATTAAATACTTGTGTGGATGAAAGGCAACCACGAGCAAAGGGAGGTGATACCAAGCTCGAAGAGCGTGTTTGCTGTTGTGGCAGGCTGGGATGCCAGCATTCAACTTAGGAGGTGTTGGGATGTTTTTGTCACGGAGACAATTTTTAAAGGTATCGGCCGGGACGGTCGCGGCGGCGGCGATTGCCGACAAGGCGCTCGCGCTGACGGCGCTGCAGCCGGTCATCGAGGTGGGCAACCCCCTCGGGGAGTATCCGGACCGCTCGTGGGAGCGGGTCTATCACGATCAGTATCGGTATGACAGCTCGTTTACCTGGTGCTGCTCGCCCAACGACACGCACGGCTGCCGGATTCGCGCCTTTGTGCGTAACGGCGTGGTCATGCGGGTGGAGCAGAACTACGATCACCAGACCTATGAGGACCTGTACGGCAACCGCGGGACGTTTGCGCACAATCCGCGGATGTGTTTGAAGGGCTATACGTTTCATCGGCGGGTGTACGGCCCGTATCGGCTGAAGGGGCCGTTGATGCGGCGGGGCTGGAAGGAATGGATGGATGCGGGCTCCCCGGAGCTGACGCCGGAGACCAAGCGCAAGTATAAATTCGATGCGCGCTTTCTCGATGACATGATGCGGGTGTCGTGGGACACCGCGTTTACCTACATTGCCAAGGCGGCGATCTTGATTGCGACGCGCTATAGCGGCGAGTCGGGGGCGCGGCGGTTGCGGGAGCAAGGGTATGCGCCGGAGATGATCGAGATGATGAAGGGCGCGGGGGTGCGCTGCTTTAAGCATCGGGCGGGGATGCCGGTGCTGGGGATCATCGGCAAGATGATGAACACGCGCTTTAACGGCGGCGTGTTGCCCTTGTTGGACACCTGGATTCGGAAGGTGACCCCGGAGCAGGCGCAGGGCGGCCGGTACTGGACCAACTACACCTGGCACGGGGATCAGGACCCCAGCCACCCGTGGTGGAACGGCACCCAGAACTGCGACGTCGACCTCAGCGACATGCGCTTTTCCAAGCTGAATACGAGCTGGGGCAAGAACTTCGTCGAGAACAAGATGCCGGAGGCGCACTGGAAGCTCGAGTGCATCGAGCGGGGCGCGCGCGTGGTCGTGATCACGCCGGAGTATAACCCGACGGCCTCGCGGGCCGATTACTGGATTCCGCTCCGGCCGCAGACCGATGCGGCGCACTTCCTCGGCGCCTGCAAGATCATTCTCGATGAGAATATGCAGGACATTGATTACATCAAGCAGTTCACGGACATGCCGATCCTGGTGCGGACGGATACCTTGCAGTATCTGGATCCGCGCGATGTGGTCAAAGGCTTTGCGTTTCCGGATTACTCGAAGCGTTATTCGGGGCAGGTGCAGACCTTGAAGCCGGAGCAGATTGAGCGCCTCGGCGGCATGATGGTCTGGGATCTGGGCAAGGGCCAAGCCGTGCCGTTGGATCGGGAGCAGGTGGGCTGGCACTATCAGAACAGCGGGATTGATGCGGCCTTGACCGGCACCTACCGGGTCAAGCTGCTCAATGGCCGCGAAGTGGACGTGATGCCCGTCTATCAGATGTATCAGGTGCACTTGCAGGACTATGATCTCGATACCGTGCATCAGATCTGCCGGGCGCCGAAGGATTTGATTGTCCGGTGGGCACGGGACTCAGGGACCATCAAGCCGGCGGCGATGCACAACGGCGAAGGGGTCTGCCACTACTTCCATATGACCGAGATGGGCCGGGCGGCCGCGCTGGTCGTCACCCTGACGGGCAA
>DATFCE010000351.1:0-5197 GCA_035253365.1 Nitrospiraceae bacterium | reverse complement strand
ATATCTTGTAGACCGTCAATGTTGACATACAATGCCTAAAACTTGTGCAACGCGTTCGCTCAAGGACTGGAGTAGGCTTTTATCCTACAAGGCCGAACTTATTCACACGGTTGTCCACAGATTCTGGGGATCACAAATCTGTCTAAACATGAGACTAATTGGTGAGATGAACGGGATGGGCCAGAGACCGGCTACAGACCGGACGTTTTCAAACCCACGCGGGCGAAGATATCCTGCCGAAGGGAATGCTTGGTCTCGTTTATCCAATTTTCCAAACGCGGAAACAAATGCGCGAGGGGGCCTGTAAACGGCGCAATCATAACATCGAACCGTTCCAGAAACATACCCTCCTCGTTGGCGATCTGAAGTTTTTGATCGGCAATCCGGCGCGAGAGCATTTGATTCACCAGCAACTGTTGGCCCGGCGTGCCGCCGTCGATGTCGAGGATTTTCTTTTTGCAGTATTCCAATTCATCCGGAATGGCGACTTTCATGCGCACGGCATGGGGTGTCGGCCAGTGGGCTCGTTGGACCGAATAATCATACGAAAAGACCAGTTCGCGCGGTTCCCGATACGGTCCACTGACGTTAAGAATGGTAAATGGATGTGCCATACGATCGTCACGTCATCGCCGCGGCTCGAACTGGATGAATTTCACTTCTCCCTCGCCTTCAGTCCGTCCGCGCCAACCTTGCAACCCGTCTCGAACGTTGTAGAGGTTGGTGTAGCCCCTTTGACTCAGAAAATCACAGGCCAACCGGCTCCGATCTCCACTGGAACAATAGACGAAGACCTTCTCCGCCGTTGCAGAGATTTCGGTCTTATACCGAGCTTCCAGTTCTTCGAACGGAACAGATTTCGCACCGGGTGCATGCTTCGCGACGTATTCTCTGGGCGTTCGAACGTCCACGAGCAGCGCGCGCTCCACGGCGCCTTCGTGGCGTTCGAGCATGCGTTCTGTTTCTTCGGCCGACACGTCCATATACAGACGACCGCTCAGGACCAACTCAGGGGATAGCGGCCGGCCGGCCGCTAAGGTCGCCGTTTGAAGGCGCAGAGGATGAACGGCCTCATGTAACTCTTCGGGAATGCGCTTCAGGCGATTATCCGCATAGTACTGGTGGCGCTTGAGTTGCGTCAGATCATGGCGCAACGACCGGGATCGCCACAACGCCGCCAGCGCGACGACCAACGCCGACACACATACGATCCACAGCAACGCGTCCATCAGTTCCCAGGCTCCGTACGGCCGCATTAATGTCCGCAAAATACTATAGATTCCGTGTACCGCCGTTCGCAAGCCCTTGTGCGCGGACTACCGCGCCGCCGCGAGGAGGTCCCGCACCGCCCGCGCCGCCGTCTCATTTCCATCACGGATACAGTCGGGAATGCCGATTCCCCGATAGCCGGCGCCCGTCAAATACAGTCTCGGGTATGGCCGCAGCGCTTCTTCGATTTTTTTTAATCGACCTCCGTGCCCCAGCGTATACTGCGGCATCCCGCGTTCCCAGCGATTGATCTCCCAGTACGTAGGCGTAGCGGTCAGGCCGGCGATCTCGGCCAATTCCCGTTTCACGCGCTGCATCACGATATGATCGTCCGTCTTCAGCAAATCTTCACGCCCGACGCCGCCGACATAACAGCGCACCAACGTGTGAGACGGAGGCGCCCGATGTGCCCATTTTCGCGATGTCCACGTCGCCGCCAAAAGATCGCGCCCCTCCACCCGCGGCACGACGAATCCGAAGCCCCTGACCGATGGGCCGAGATCCGCACGATGGTAGGCCAATGAGACGGTCGCCGTCGACGCATACGGGATTGTGCCCAGCGTATCGGCGGCGACTGCACTCAGCCCCCGGAGCATGTCACTTGACACATAGGCCGGAGTCGCCAAGACGACGGCATCTGCGAATAGCACCGGCATATTGTCGAACAAGAGCGTGTAGCGAGAATCATTGGCTCGGGAAGATGGCGCCCTGACGGTGAGCACGCGTTGTCCAGGCCGCAACTGCGTGCCGGCTTTCTCCAGATGGGCCACGAGGGCATTGACCATGGTTTGCAAGCCATCCCGCAGCGTGACAAACATCGTTCTCGCCTCGGAACCGGCCTGTTGTCTCCGATCATTTTCCTGCCGGGCCCATATGCCGCGGATCAGGCTGCCATACCGGCGCTCCATCTCCAGGAACCGCGGGAACGTCGCCTGCAAGCTCAATCGTTCCGCATCCCCCGCATAGATGCCGGCCATCAAGGGTTCGATGAGACGCTCGAATGCTTCCGATCCCAGGCGGCGGCGAAAAAACGACGCGAGGGATTCATCGCCGTCCATGTCGCGTTTCCGTGGGATCACCAGATCCATAGCCATCCTCGCCATCCCCGACCAGGACAAGAGTCCGCTGCGCATAAAGGGACCGATCCGGCTTGGGACCATCATGACCAATCCTTCAGGAAGCGGGCGCAAACGGCCTCGAGAATAGACAAACGCCCGACCTTCCAGTGGATTCGTATTGATCAATTGATCGCTCAACCCTAATTGATGACAGAGATCCAGCGCCCACGGCTTCTGCGACAGAACTGAGTCCGGCCCCGCCTCAATGATCAGATCGCCGACCCTGTGAGTCGCGATTTTTCCACCCCAGTCACGAGTTGCTTCGAGGACGGTACAGACCAATGGAAGGCCGGCCGCCGCGGCGTGCGCGTGAAGCGCATAGGCGGTCACCAGACCGGCGACCCCGCCACCGACGATCGCGACATGGACAGTAGAAACAGCCACGGAGAGGTTACCGAACCGGGGATGTCAGATGTTCCTCGACAAGGGATGCGAGCGTCTTGATCAGCGCGTCGCTCGCGTTCAGCATGGCCATGCGCTCAAGATGCATGTCTTTGGATTGGGCCAGCCGCTTGAACTCCACATCCACGTCATAGAGCACTTCGAGATGATCGGAAATGAACCCGATGGGCGCGATGAGCACGTGCCGATGCCCGTCGCGGTGCAAGGCTTCGATTGTCTCTTCGACCGTGGGACCCAGCCATTTCTCACCGGTGCGCCCTTGGCTCTGATAGGCCAACCGCGCCGGGACGGTCCCGAGGCGCTCGCACACGGCGTCCATCGTTCCACGGACTTCCTCGGGATACGGATCCTTCATCTCAAGAAGGCGCTCGGGTACACTATGGGCGGTAAAGATAATCGGCACCGTCGATCGGATGTCCACCGGAAACTTTTGCAACGCCGTAGTGATCTGCTCGGCGATGGCCCCGATCAACCCGGGATGACGGTGCCAGCTTTCGACGAAACTTATCGGAAATTCCCCACCCAATTCCGATCGAGCCTCTTCCAGTTTTCTCTTATACGCTCCGATGCTGATGGTCGAGTACTGCGGCGCCATGCAGAGGCCGACGAGTCGTTCAGGAAAATCGTCCATCAACTCGGCATAGGCGTCCTTAATGTACGGATGCCAATGGCGCAATCCCACGTACACGCGATACCCTTCCCCGCCTGGTCCGTTCAACCTCTGCTCAAGCCGTCGCGCGACGTCCCTTGTAATCTCCAGCACCGGCGACTTGCCCCCGGTCATGCGATAGCGTTCCCGAATTTCATGCAGAAGCTCCGGCGGGGTGGGCCGCCCTCCCCGCACGTCTTTCAAATACGGCTCGACGTTATCCAGGTTGTCGGGGCCTCCCATGGCCATCAGCAACACCGCCACAGGTTTCATCGATCCAGGCACGTGACCTCCGGTCAAGTAAACGGTAAAAAGGCAAAAATAAAAAGTATAAGAAAACTTACTTCATCACTTTTGCCTTTTTACTTTTAACTTTTTACTTCGCTCAGCGTTGGCTGAGCTTATGTACCAGCTCCACTGCCGCAGCGACGGAATCGACCGGCGTGTTCGGCAGAATCCCGTGTCCGAGATTAAAGATATGGCCCGGTCGCCCACCGGCTCGTTGGAGGATATCTTCTACTCTGCGTTCGATTTCATGCAGCGGGGCGAACAGCGCGACCGGGTCCAGGTTGCCTTGGATCGCCGCATCATGACCGATGCATTTCCACGCCTCATCAAGATTGACCCGCCAATCGACCCCGATCACATCGCCTCCGGCTTCCCGCATAAGCGCCAGCAAGGCGGCCGTACCGGTGCCGAAATGAATCAATGGGACACCTTCCCGTTTGAGACCCGTAAAGATCACTTGCACGTGAGGCAAGACATATTCCGCGTAGTCGCCCGGTGAAAGACAGCCCACCCAGCTATCGAACAACTGCACCGCCTGCGCGCCGGCCTGGATCTGCCGTCGCAGATAGCCGGTGACCACTCTTGCCAGCTTGTCCAGCAAGCGATGCCAGGCCTCGGGCTCTCGATACATAAACTGCTTCGTCTCGATATAATTTCGAGAGCCGCCGCCTTCGATCGCATAGCTCGCTAACGTAAAAGGCGCGCCGGCGAAGCCGATAAGCGGCACGCGTTCCCGCAGCGCCTGCCGCGCGGTTTGGATGGCGGCGTAGACGTACCCCAATTCATCCCCCTCGACCATTCGCAGGCGCTCCACGGCCGCGCGGCTCCGCACCGGATTGCGGATCACCGGACCTTCCGCTTCTACGAATTCCAGTTGGATACCCATCGGTTCGAGCGGCAGGAGGATATCGGCAAAAATGATGGCCGCATCGAGTGCAAAACGTTCGATCGGCTGGAGCGTGACTTCTGCCGCGAGGTCCGGAGTCTTGCACACCTCCAAAATCGAATGCTTGGCGCGAACCGCCTGGTATTCATTCATATACCGGCCTGCCTGGCGCATAAACCAGACCGGCGTACAATCCACCGGCTCGCGACGACAAGCTTTCAAAAAGCGCTCGTTCATTACACCCACTATTCCACCCTCCCACTCAAGCCGCGCCGGATGTGGCTTTTCCCATGGCCCCGGGGGCGCTCCGCAGCCGAGAGGTCTTGGCCGAGCGGCGTTGGAATGGCCGCTCCCTTCCCGTAAAAGCGCATTCTAGAGAGGGTGCCGGAGAGTGTCAATGAAGCCTTCTGTGACCGCTCATCATCACGGAGTACAATGGGTCACGATGAATATTGTCATCGCCGGAGGATCCGGGTTCATCGGTCGCCCACTCTGTCGCTCCCTGATTCAAGAGGGACATCGGGTCACTGTGCTCTCGCGGAGCCCGCGGGAGGCGGCATGCGTACTTGACTCGCGCGTGAATAC
>DATFCE010000350.1:0-3468 GCA_035253365.1 Nitrospiraceae bacterium | reverse complement strand
CAACGGAGTGGCCGCGGTGGACGTGAAAGGAATTCGATGTTGGGTGAAGAGGCGGCGTAGGGAGAATCGATACGAGGTCAGGCTGCGCGCCACCACGCCGATGTCGTCAAAGCTATATCCATGCGTTTCGACCAGGGTCAGGATTTCCTTGCAAACCAAATTCAGTTCATCCTCCTGCCCTACCGCATTCATCACTCGCACCTCTTGTCGAAACCCGGAGTGCCGCTCTTGGGAGTGAGCCGGCGCCGCCGTCACCTGGGCCGGTGAGGAAACAAGCGGGTGCAGATGGCGCTCAAAGAAGCGGTTGGCAAAGTTCCATGCCGGATCATCGGAACGCGGAAAAAAGAGCGTGACGGGAGTGCAGGCGGCAACCGCTTCCAGCAAGGATAGTTGGACCTGCGTCAAATCATAAAACCCGTAGTAGAACACCTGCCGAAGGCCGGACAGAAAGCGAGAGGCTCGCGCGTATGGCGTCACCATGGAGGCCAGATCATCAATTGCGCCGACACCGAACGAACGGCTCGCCTCGTTCATCGCCGAGTAAAGTGTAAAGAGCGCCTGGAGTTTAGGCGCGTCCTCGGCCTCGAAGACCCCTTCGGCTACAGCTCGCTGGGCGACGTCCGGATCAATCGCTGAATCCTTCAAATCCCTGATCGTGGACCATAGCGCGGTCAGGCCCCCGGGCGGAAGATGCGCCAGGTCCAGCGCCGCGAGACCCGGCATATTTCGCAGGCCGATTTGGCGCAGCAGGTACTGAAAAAAGAAATCCGGCGCGAGTTCCACGGGCGCAGAATCCGTCGGGGAAGCGGGGTACCTTTGTCGTTCTTCGTACAGCCGAACCGCGAGTTGGTGAAACGTCAGGAAGTGCACATTCAGAAGCGCCAGTCCTTCAACGAGGACCAGCCGTTCGCGGAGACGAGCCGACAAGAGATTGGAAGGAACAACAATCGCGACGGGAAGAAAAGGATCAGTAGCCTTGCATCGCCGAATCTCTTCGACGAGGGCATTCTCGAGGTCAGGATGGTAGGGCCCGGTGACGATCCGGAGCATAGCGGCTAACGATGAATGGTGAGTGATGGATGAAGAATGGAGGTTCTTCGACAATTCATCATTCAACGTTCATCATTGTGCATTGCACTAGCCTGTTTCCGGTCCCATCGACTCGCCATTACAATCTTGGCAGGCCCAATCCCCGTCCACGAACGACATGGGGTCACCGCATACCGGGCAGTCCGGCGGTGGACCTTTGTCAAGATTCGGCAGGACCGGCAGCTCAATGTCGAGATCATCTTCGTTGAATTCCATGTCAACCTTGTCGGAAATCGGGACTACTGATCCGGTCTCGGGGCCAGAGCTTTTTCCACACTCTGACGGCTGGGCACCCCGATAAAGGTTAGACGACCGTTGATGATCGTGGCTGGCACCGCCCGGATCGAATGCCGCTCCGCCAATTCCTGGCCATCCGGTGACCCAATGTCCACTTCCCGATAACTGAAGCTGTACTTCACCCGCAGTTCCTTAAAGAGGCTTTTCGCGGAAGGACACGCCCCGCAGGTCGGCGAAACCAGTAATGTAACATTCGGCATAGCGACACTCCGTTACGAAGGATGAGGCATCTTAACACCCGCATAAAAGAGGGCGCAAGGCTGCTCAAGCTTTGCCCCCGTAGGTCCGCCGCAACGCTTCGTGCCACTTACCGGGCGGGGCCAAACGCACAAGAGTCAATAGCCCCTCATTGATGGCCAGAGCTTTCAGGAGACTCATCCGATCATCGTGGTCTTCTTGACCTCCGCAAAGGAAGCCATCGAGAAGTTCCAGCCGCTCAGGAGTTAGGGCGTCATACTCTTCACGAGTCAACCGCCTTCCTTCTAAATCAGGGACCGGAGCCGAATCGGCGTTTGCCATAGAAATCCTCTCACGAATGCTTAATCATCTTTTTAATTTGGTCCTTGGTGTACATCCCTGTACGTTCATCATTATTTAAGGAGGAAGCGCCTTCCTTCCTGCCTTGGTACGCCAGTCCGAAACGATGCCAGCACTCGTGTGGAAATTATGGTTCATGATGATGTCATCGCAGCGCTTCGCGCAGCACTACCCGAACCGGAACCTGGCGCGGCTGCCAAGGAGCTGCTTGAAGTCTTAGAACGCTACTGATCAACGCAGAAGCGATCGTCCAAGAAAGAGAACCTAGTGGGCCACGAGACCGCCTATGTCGCGTTGTCATTATGACCTCTCGCTCAGACGTTGTTTGATTGTGTCCCAGATCGGCCGCAGCTCAAGCCGATCAGCCCATTCGACGATATAGGATTCATCAATCTCTAGACCACTTACCTTCAGAATCCCCGGTGATATCGCGCAAACGTCTCAACCACGTGCGCCAATAACTCAAACAACTCCATGCGACAGCCTCCGAGCCACTTCTCGGCTGAGGCGCCGCTCGTCCCAGTCGGGATGAGTTGAAGTCAAATGGGCTCTCAACATGCGCTGAGCTGATCGTAACAGGTTGAATCCAACCTCAATCCGCTCGGCCGGCGTCTTGTGCCGCAAGACTTCCGCCATCGCTTCATCCATCACTTCAATTCGTCGAGCGTCCATAATCACTCCCTCACGCTCCGGCGAGAACCGAACGGATCGTCACCACATTCGCTATTCATTGACCGACGATATCGAGGCGCCGAGCCATCTCTTCCACAAACTCATCGGCTGCCTAAATACTGGCACCCGCCTGTTCCCTTGTGACCGCTGCGAGTCCATAGTCACTTTCTGCTCGATCATCAAACCCGTCTCGGAGACGGAAAAAGAAACGTTCAGGCAGTTCACCGGACTTCACGAACGTCTGCTGGAATCCAGCCACGATGCCGGAATGTTTCGATCTGGCGAATACCCGGATAATCGGAAGCGAATATGTAAAGGGACTTCATCGCTTCCTTGACCTTGTCGTGCGGCCAAGTTGCGATCTCGTTGCAGATGGCTCCAAGCGTAGCGCTCGTGACACCAGGACACCGGCGACTGATGGCTTGCAAGAGATTCACCTGTTTTTGAAGGCAGGTTTTGATTCGTCCATCAGAACAATCAATACGGAGATCGCGAATTGCATCCTCAAACTCCTTCATAAGACTTGTGAGATGAGTATCTTGCCAGGCGGAACTGGCCGTTCTGTCCCGCCGTGGCAATCTTGCCGAGCATGTATTCATAGATGTCGCCCTTGGTATCGCGGTCCTCCATCGGCACATTGTCGAGGAGGTCCACAACCTTGGCGAGGAGGCCAGGCGTGGGAATAGTGAACGGGGCATCCTTCATGTGATGCGCGTACGTTGACCCATTGCCGCCGAGCGTGCGCAGGAAAGACATGATCGCTCATCACCTTGTACATGTCGGCCGGGGCCAAATGTTTGAAGCGCGACCAACGCAGGTCCTCATAGGAGCGCCCTTTAGGGTCTTTGCCTCTCTGAAAGATGGGCCGCTCTA
>DATFCE010000349.1:0-4052 GCA_035253365.1 Nitrospiraceae bacterium | reverse complement strand
TCATCAACGACGAGAAAATAGTCGGCATAGCCTTTGTCACGGATAACCGTGAGTTCCTTCTCGATACGCTCGGTCACGGCAGCAGACAATGTGCCATAGCGCCAGCGGGCTCCTTCATCGGTCTTGCCGCGCAACGTCTCGAAGGCAGAGCGAGAAGACAGTTGCCGGAAGGAAGGAAAGATCGTCTGCTTGAAGTCCCAGTCGGTGTGGCAGGATTCAGCAACCTTTTGTGTGTTAAGCAAGGCTTCCGGGATGTGAGGTAACGCGCGACTAAGCTGAGCTTCCGGCATCAGCCACTGTGAGGAAGCACAGCACTGGTCCGCTTTCAAACGGGACAGCGTGGTGTTCTGGGCGATGGCCCGTAAGAGCCGGTGTGCCTGATAATCGGACGGTATCAGGAAATGCGCTCGGGCGGTCGTAACCGGCGGAAGTTTGTGAGCCCGGCTAAAAGCGACCGCTTCAGCAAGCGAAGGGCCTGGCGTAAGCTCAACATAAAGGTCTTCTCGCGATTCCTTCTGCCATTCGCTCACGGCGCGTTGAGTATCCGATAGGATGACAAGCCCCGCGCGATGCTGCGCAACGGTCTTGATAAAGTCGAACGACTCATCACAATGCTGAGCGGAAAGAATCCGGCAAAGATTGGCATAGCCGGATGGTGTTTTCGCTAGCAGGACGGCCCGGTGCTGACCATGGACCAGCTCCGCCCCGAGAATCGGTTTCAGTCCTGCCTCCCGAGCGAGCCCAAGAAAATGAATGGCTCCATAGAGCCCGTTCGTATCGGTCAGGGCGAAATACGGTGCTTCTTGTTTTTGTGCGGCCTGACAGAGCGTTTCCAACGTCGGAACGCCCGACATGGGCGAGTAAGATGAATGCGTATTCAGATGAACGAAGGGCATCTAAGACCGTCCGTAGCGAATAGCCTGTTCGCCGAACCGTGCCTTGAGGGCATCCAGGGCGAGCGCGAGCTTCTGAGCTCTCTCCCGTTGCCGGTGATCGGGTGTCCGCACTTCAAACAACAATCCTTGCTCGGCGTACGCCGTCAGGCCGGACATGCTGAGCGTGAGCGCCCTGAGCCGGATGCGCCGCCGCATAGATTTCTGAAAGAGCGACACGACGATCGGCGAGAGATCAAACTCCCAACACGTCTCCGGCTGAATCCGCTCATGCTTGGTGACTTCGATTTGATCGCTGTATCGAATGCTTAGCGTGAGGCGACCACAGACGCGGCGCTGAGTGCGCAAGCTCCGGCAAAGACGCTGCAACGCATCGAGGCTTCGCCCGATCAGGACGGGATCATCAATCTCATCCGGCTCGAAGAGGACCGTTTCTTCCAACGTCGGCTGAACAGTCGGCGGAAAGACCGGTACAGAGTCGATGCCCTGTGCCCACCGGGAGAGTGATCCGGCATAGTCCCCGAAAGCAACTTCCAGGGCATCGAGCGGGCTTCCCGCCACGTCGCCGAGTGTGCAGAGATTGAGATCATCAAGAAGGTGGACCACCTTCCGCATGCAGGGCCGCTGGAGGCCCGGCAGCGTGCCGACCGGGAGCGGCGACATGAAGGCATCTTCTGATCCCGGTCTGACATCGTAGAGTTCCGAGGGCTCGATCAGTGTGGCTGCTGTTTGGGCAACGAGCTTGTTGCTTCCAACTCCTGCCACGCCGTCAAGGCGGTACTGCTCAAGCACTTCCTGTTGCACCTTGGCCGCGACATCATAGGCGGGTCCAAAGAGGCGTTCCGTTCCAGTCACATCCATGAGAAAGGAGCCTGGGTGGGATAGCTCCCATACAGGGGCATAGCGAGCGACCACCCGCAGAAGTTTTTCGTCCGCAGTACGTACCCACGCGGGGTTCGGAGGCAGCACCTGGAGCGATGGACAGATGCGCCGGGCATGGTCCACCGACATGCCAACCGCGAGGCCAGCCTGCGCGCCTTCAGAAGAAACCTCGCGGATAAGGGCACGAGCCGTGTTTAGCGGAGCAATGGCAATGGGCCGGGTTCTGAGGCGGGCATCATTCAGTTGCGCGAGGGCGACTTCAACGGCAGGAATCGCGAAACAGACAATCTGGCGGTCCATGAGACTGACTCACTCTCGTCTCACTTCCGAAGGTGACGGATAACCCCGACGACGATCCCTTCGATATGGAACGCATCTGTGGGCTGGACGACAATGGGCTGCATGGTCTCATTGGCCGGATGGAGTTCCACGGTTCCGGCTTTCCGCCGGTAGGTCTTGATGGTCGCTTCGCCATTGACCAGGGCAATCACGGTCTGCCCGTTCCGGGCGGTCGCCTGCTTTTGCACCACAACGACATCCCCGGGCAGAATGCCTTCATCCCGCATCGAGTTTCCATTCACGCGCAAAGCGAAGGTATCCCCCCGACCGATCATGCTCTTGGGAACCTCAACACGTTCGGTTTGCGGGAATGGTTCGATAGGTGCACCAGCGGCCACTACCCCCGACAACTCCACCTGGGTGGTCGCCAAGGATTGCATGACCACTTCGATCAAGCCAGGAATCTTACAGCGGCGTCCATCCTCAGAGGTAATGATCAACCGGCGCGTTGTCTTAAGTGTGCTGGGAAGTTTATGTTGGGTAAGGTAACGAAGTTCTGGGGTCTTGGTGCGCATGAGTAACCAATGGTTACACATCTATCAAAGACCTGTCAAGGAATGTTTGGCCTATGCACGACTGGCAAGGGTACATGCCGAATTGTTCAACGGGGCATTACACATCCTGCCAACAAGAAATACGAACAAGGGCTAAAGACTATCCTCGTCAATCTGACATACATCAGCTGTTCGCAATTACGCGCAAAGGCGAATCAGTAATCTCGGTTATGAATGCATTAGCGGAGCCGAAGGAGGAGGCCATTTCTGGATCGACTAACGCCCTTGAACACCTGGTTCACCACTACTATTTCATATCGCGTTCTTAATTTTCGAAGCCGTCTTTTGATATTGGCCAAAGCACGCGGGTCTCAAATCGTGTCTGTCTTCGCTGTCTGATCTCGGGAAAGACAATCTCCACGCCGAAAATCGGTAGACAACGTCGGCCCGAAGCCGGACGTTCATCACCGGGTTGCCCGGTGCTACGCGACCACAACCCTGCCGTCTAGCACTCGTCGTTTTTATCATATCCCTGACTGGCCGGCTGTCAGGTGTTCATGCGCGGTGGGCCGGGCGGGCTTTATCAGCCTTCGGTCCCGCACAGGCCGCGCCAGACCCAAAAGCGGCTCTGTCACGGTTGACCCTGTGCAACCCGCCCCGGCGGCACGCCCGCCGCCCCGCACGCGCCGTCCTCCTTTTCTCCTGCCGGGTTGAGTTGGCTCTCCACCCCTCGTGAGAGAGCCAACATCAACATCGAAAAGGAGGACATCATGAACGCCAGCACCGGCAAACATCACAACGAAGAAAACACGCGGCAGGATGTTTATACTCGCGTCACCGACCGGATCGCGGCCGATCTTGAACGAGGCGTGCGGCCCTGGACGAAGCCGTGGAGCGCCGAACACGCGGCGGAAAAAATCACCCGTCCTCTGCGTCACAACGGCGCGCCCTATTCCGGCATCAATATCCTGATGCTCTGGAGCGCAGCCATCGCCGGAGGCTTCGCGGCCCCCATCTGGATGACATTCAAGCAAGCCTTAGAGCTGAACGCGCATGTCCGCAAGGGCGAGAAGGGCTCCCTCGTCGTGTATGCGAATTCCATCACGCGCAAGGAAACCGATGATGAAACCGGCGAGGAAATCGACCGTGAAATCCACTTCATGAAGGGCTACACGGTCTTTAACGTCGAGCAGATCGAGGGTCTGCCCGCCCATTACTACGCCAAGCCGGAACCGCGCTTTTCACCGATACAACGCATCGAGCACGCGGAAGCCTTTTTCGGCACGCTCCAGGCCGACATCCGGCACGGCGGGACGAGGGCCTATTACGCGCAGGAGCCCGATTACATCCAGATGCCGCCGTTTGAGGCATTCACCGACGCCGGCAGTTACTACGCGACCCTTGCTCATGAATCTACGCACTGGACGAAGCACCCCTCGCGCCT
>DATFCE010000348.1:0-2322 GCA_035253365.1 Nitrospiraceae bacterium | reverse complement strand
CGTCGGACGAAGCCGGCCAGATTAACGGGGCTGCGATTCCCGTCGGCACCGGAGGTGGTGCCACATCTGGCAGCAAACCATAAGAGGCTGGATCATGTCGGGTCGGGATCGCGAAGGGGCGCATCTGGACAATCTTTCTCGGGCGCTGCTCGGGTTACATAAAGTATTGCTGGACGGAGAGCGGCTGTCTTACGAGCGGGTGCACGGCCGCATCGCATCCAACGGAGAATTTCTTCAATTGGTGCTGGGAGACTCCTGGTTTGCCTGGCTGCGGCCGTTGTCCCACTATGTAGCTCAACTGGATGAATTGACTGGGAGACACCGGACCGCGTCCGACGCCGAACTCGATGCTCTGCTCGATTCGGTAAGGAGCCTCCTGACGCCGACGGAAGGGGGCGAAGGATTCGGCGGGCACTATTACGATGCGTTGCAACGAGTACCCGAAGTGGGGTCGGCCCACGCTCAGGTCAAGGTGTTACTCGGCTACAAGAAACGAATACAGGGAGGCGGCATGATGAGCACTGATCTCGAAAAAGTGAAGAAGTTGGCCAAGGATCTCCGGACGAGTTATCCACGCAGCCCTCGGGAGAAGCTGGGTGGTTACGTGATTGCCGCGAGGTGCGTCGACAAGTGCAGGGCGTTCCTCGTGAATATGAACGGCGAGTACAACTATTGGCCCTGTTCGCTGGCCAGTCAGTGGTTCTCGTTCACCGACATCACGTCGGAACAGTTCAAGGACGCGGTCGCGACCGGAGCAACCGATGAAGAACTTGCGTCGTGGATCGCGAGTCATTCCAAAGTCAAGGATCCGGACGAAGTGCTGAAGTGGAACAATCGGCTGCGCGACATGAAACTTAGCGACATGAGTCTTCAAGCACAGCAATATCTCGAAGAATACATTCCGAAGTTCGTCCCGAATCATCGGCCGGTCTACGTGTGGTTTGACGTATATGACTTGGAGGAAAAACGGTTCTAAAAACATTCATCCGCGGTATCCATTTTCAACGATCCCATGTCCGATCAGCATACCGTCGAGTTCTTATGTGTCGTGGATTAGAATGGATAAGAGGTGTATGGCATGGCGTATCTCCCGATCCAGAATTACGGCATCATCGGCAACATGCGTACGGCCGCCCTCGTCGGCCTGAACGGATCGATCGATTGGCTGTGCATTCCTCATTTCGACTCGCCCAGCGTGTTTGCGGCCCTTCTCGATGATGAGAAAGGCGGCCGGTTCGAGATCACCGCCGTCGACACAGCCGCCTCTCCGAAGCAGCTTTACTGGCCGGATACCAACGTGCTCGTGACACGCTTCCATGCGGCGAACGGCATCGCCGAGATTCTGGATTTTATGCCGGCTGGCCTGCCTCCGGAATCCCCCTGGCACCATCAACTCATCCGCCGGGTCCGCGTGACGCAGGGGAATATGGAATTTCGAGTCCGGTGCCATCCTGCTTTCAACTACGCGCGAACGCCTCATCAGACGAAAGTAACGAAGCAAGGAGCTAGTTTTCATTCTCCTGAGCTCAACCTCGGATTGGCGACCGATATCCCGCTCATGATGGATGATCGTGGAGTTTCAGCGGCGTTCAGGCTGGAGGAGGAACAGTCGGCGGTCTTCGTGCTGTGCCCCATCGGAGCTGGAGACAGCTGCGGCCCTTGGCCATCGTCGACTGAAGCGGATGAGTTGTTCGAACATACCGTGAAGTATTGGCGAGAGTGGCTTTCGCGCTGCACCTATACCGGTCGATGGCGGGAAATGGTCTACCGTTCGGCCCTCTGCCTGAAACTTCTGACATTCGAGCCGACCGGCGCCATCGTGGCCGCGCCGACCTGTAGTCTGCCCGAAAGCCCGGGCGGTGTGCGCAACTGGGACTATCGATATACCTGGATGCGCGACGCCGCGTTCACCGTCTACGGCTTCCTGAAAATCGGATTTACCGAGGAAGCGGACCGTTTCTTGAAATGGTTGGCGGCGCGCGCCAAGGAGGTCGAAGCGGACGGCTCGCTGCAGATCGTCTATGGGATCGACGGCCGTCACGATTTGACGGAGCAGACGCTCGACCATTTGGACGGCTACCGAGGCGCGAAGCCGGTGCGAATCGGCAACGGCGCGTACAACCAGTTGCAGTTGGACATCTACGGCGAATTACTCGATGCCGTCTATCTATACAACAAGCATGTGACACCGATCGGTTACGATACCTGGGTGAGGATCAGGCATCGGCTCGACTGGCTGTGCGACCACTGGCAACTGCCGGATGAAGGTATTTGGGAGACCAGGGGCGGGCGCCGGCAATTCGTGTATTCCAAGTTGATGTG
>DATFCE010000347.1:0-3240 GCA_035253365.1 Nitrospiraceae bacterium | reverse complement strand
CCCATGCCCATCAGCGATGACATGATCGATTCCAGGATCGCGCATTCCTCATCCACGTCCGCGTTGATCTGCTCATCGAGTCCGTTCATGTCGCCTGACCGCCACGTTAAGACAATAAAAAAGGCGCCAGCCTTCTGCGTTCAGGTCTGTACTGACCATTGCAGATACCGGCGCCTTTGCCAGTTAACAGCCCGACATCATTGTCGGACTTGATATCTATGATTGGGCGATCTGGTGATTCGGTGAAGTTCCCGTCCACCACGCACCAAATCACGAAATCAAACTTCTTACTTTCCTTACACGTCGTAGTACAGGAAAAATTCGTACGGATGCGGCCGCAGTCGAAGCTGATCGACTTCTTTGGTGCGCTTATAGCCGATCCATGTCTCCAACAAATCTTCGGAGAAGACGCCGCCCTTGAGTAAAAACTGATGGTCCTTTTCCAAGTTCTTTAGAGCTTCATCCAAACTGCCCGGCATAGTCGGCACTCTGGCCGCTTCCTGCGGCTCAAGATCGTACAGATCCTTGTCCATCGGGTCGCCCGGATCGATCTTATTTTCGATGCCATCCAAGCCCGCCATCAGCATGGCGGAAAAGGCCAAATACGGATTGCATGCCGGGTCCGGAAACCGCACTTCGATGCGCTTCGCCTTCGGGCTTGGGGAATACATGGGAATGCGGATGGTCGCGGAGCGATTACGGCTGGAGTACGCTAAAAGCACAGGGGCCTCGAATCCCGGCGTCAACCGCTTGTAAGAATTGACGGTGGGGTTGGTCAAGGCTGCCAGCGCGGGGGCATGCCGGAGAATCCCGCCGATATAGTGCAGGCACAGTTGAGAAATGCCGGCATATTCTTTCCCGGCAAAGAGCGGCTTGCCGTCTTTCCAGATGCTTTGATGCGTATGCATGCCCGACCCGTTGTCCCCGAAGATCGGTTTAGGCATGAACGTCACGGTCTTGTGGTGCCGGCGGGCCACGTTCTTGACGACGTACTTGTACATCATCATCTTGTCGGCCATCGCCACCAGCGAGTCGAACCGCAAGTCGATCTCCGCCTGGCCCGCCGTCGCGACCTCATGATGATGCTTTTCGATGGGAATGCCGCAACGCTGCATTTCGAGAATCATCTCGCTACGGATGTCTTGCTGCGTATCGGTCGGGGCAACGGGAAAATAGCCTTCCTTGTGCCGAATCTTGCCTCCCAGGTTTACTCCGTCTTTGCCCGCATTCCACACGCCTTCGTCGGAATCGATGAAATAATAGCCGCTGTGGCTGTTCTGATCGTAGCGAGCCTGGTCGAAAATGAAGAACTCGGCTTCAGGTCCCCAATACGACATATCCCCGATCTTCGTGCTCTTGAGGTAGCGCTCCGCGCGCATGGCGATGTTGCGTGGATCACGGTCATAGTGCTCCCGGGTAATCGGGTCTACGACATTACAGACCAAGCTCAAGGTCGGCACGGCCGTAAACGGGTCCAAACACGCCGTAGACGGGTCGGGCACCGCAAGCATGTCGCTGTTGTTGATGGCTCGCCATCCTCGAATGGAGGAGCCGTCCAGGCCGGATCCGTCCTTGAAGACGCCTTCGTTCAGCTCTTCAATCGGGATGGAAAAGTGCTGCCAGGTCCCGATGAGATCCACGAATTTGAGATCGACGACCTGTACCTTGTTCTTTTTCGCAAATTCCAAAACTTCACGGGCATTCATGCCGAGCCTCCTTTCACGCAAACCGACTAGTGCCTCGTCGTCACTGTCCCACAGTCTCTTCCGTTTTCAAAAAAACATCGATGTGCTCCTTGAGTGTGGTCCGAATATTTTCCATCCGTTCGTGATCTTCGATCTTCGTCCCGTCCAGGTCGGTCACATAGAAGACATCCGCGACCTGGTCCAACCGCGTCGAAATCCTGGCGGCGTGCACCGATAATCCCAACGCAAAAATGGCATGGGTCATGACGTACAGCAGACCTTGGCGGTCATCGGCAAACACGTCGATAATCGTAAACCGCCCGGATGTCTCGTTGTCCACCTGCACCTCCGTCGGCTGGCGGTTGTTCGGCAGCACGCGGTCGGTGAAAAGCCGCCGGCTACGGCTCAACAGATAGTCGATCGTATCCTCGCCTTTCAGAATGCGTACGATGGTGCGTCCAATGCTGGACCGGCGTTCGAGCGGCGGTTCGCCCGCATGATCCGGATCGGTCACCTGAAACGTGTCCACCACGATGCCATCATGGCGCGTAATAATTTGAGCATCCAGAATCTGCAACCCTTTGGCGGCCATCACGCCGGCGATTTTGGAAAAGATGCCCGGAGTCAGATCGTTCACGGTTACCACGGTATATTCACACGTGCCCAGCGCTGAATTGAAATGCCCTTCCACCAGCACATCTTCGCCGGCGCGCAGCCGGGTGATGGCGGTTAAATGCACCGCGATGCGCGCCGGCGGCGTGCCTAAGGCATACCGGAGCGGAAATTGTTTGAGCTGCGATTCGATCCACGAACGATTGACGCCGGTGACCGCCGCCAGCGCGGGATCGCGGGCGACCTCATCAGCCACCGACCCAAGCGGCTGCGCGGCATCCATGGTCCCTCGCTCTCCGGAGACTTCTGGCAGGGCCCGCAGATACAGATCGATCAACAGCGACTCTTTCCACTTGGTGAGCACGCCGGGACCGACCGCCGCAATGTCCGCCGCGGTGAGGGCCAATAATTTCCGGAGCACCTCCGGGGTGGCCACCGCGCGCGCGAACGGCAGGAGAACCTTGTCGTCATACGGGTCGCGTCGAAACGCGGTGTGCGCCATGAGTAAGTGGCGATGGACCAGAAAGACCAGGGTGCGGGTTTCCTGCTCATCGAATCCGAGACGGGCCGCGGTCTCTTCGGCAATGGCTTTCCCGACTTCGCTGTGATCGAGTTCGCGTCCTTTGCCTAAATCATGTAACAGCACCGCCAAATGGAGAATGTCCTTGCGCCGGATTTCACGATAGACCTCGCCGATCACGCTTGATTCCTGTCCCAGCGCCTCGGCCTTCGCCACCGCCAACAGGCTGTGTTCATCGACCGTGTATTTATGGTACTGGTTGAATTGCATGAGGCCGCGCACCGTCGCGAACACCGGAATGATTTTTTCCAGCAGATGCGCGCGATGCATCGCTTCCAGCGTCCCCGCGACGGATCCGGGCGCCGCGAGGATCGCGAGAAAAATCCGGCTGACCTCCGGGGTGCGAAATGCCTCTTCGGAAAC
>DATFCE010000346.1:0-11866 GCA_035253365.1 Nitrospiraceae bacterium | reverse complement strand
AGCCCATCCTTCATCGAACCAGCATTCCTTCACCGCTGTGTTCTCTCAGGTCTCTCCCGGAGCCAAACCATTCGTGTGACGATTGAATAAAGGACGACTATGACGACGTTTGCAAATTTTCAGCTCTCTCCATTTCTCGCTCAGCGCTTGATGCAGGCCGGGTTGGCAACTCCCACTCCCATTCAGCAGGCCGCCATTCCACCGGCTCTGGAAGGCCGGGATGTGCTCGCCCAAGCTAAAACCGGCAGCGGTAAAACGTTAGCGTTTTTGATTCCCCTCATCGAAACGGCATTGAGGCCGGGGGCCCCAACCCGCAGAGATCCGCAGGGAAGCGGCGCTATCCCGCCCTTGCCACAACGAGCGACCGTTGAGGCACGGCCACCAGGGCCAAGCGCGTTGATTCTGGCGCCGACGCGCGAGCTGGCGCTTCAAATCGAGACCGAGTTGCGAAAATACGCGCCGCCGGCTCTCACGTCCCTCTCGGTCTACGGCGGCACCCCGATCGAACGGCACTACCGTGCGCTCCGCCGGCCCCCCGTGGTGATCGTCGGCACACCGGGCCGTCTGCTCGACCTGCTGGGGACGGGGCATCTGCGCCTTGCTGACGTGCAATTCGTCGTGATGGATGAAGCCGATCAAATGTTGGACCGTGGCTTTCTGCGGGATATTCAGCGCATTTTGGAACGCCTGCCGAAGCAACGGCAGACACTCTTGTTCTCCGCCACGTTTGCCTCTGAGATTCATGGCTTGGCTCACAGCATGCTCAACAATCCGGTGCAGACCCGCGTGGACGCCGGGATCGTGACGCCGACCAAAATCTCTCATGCGTACTATGTCGTTCCTGGCGAAGACGCCCGGGTCCGGCTCATACACACCTTGTTGCGCGGGTTGCCGGCGGGCGGGCGCAGCATGGTGTTCTGCGAGCAGAAGTATAAAGTGCGGCGATTGACGGAGCGTCTGGGAGGGGAGCCGGCCTCAGTTGGCTCGATCACCGGCAATCATACGCAAGCTAAACGAGAGCGGACATTGTCGGCGTTCCGTGGCGGGAGGCTCATGTCCCTGGTCGCGACCGACGTAGCAGCGCGCGGACTCGATATTCCGGACATCGCGCAGGTCATTCATTATGAGCTTCCGGGAACCCCGACGTCCTATGTTCACCGCGCCGGCCGGACGGGACGGGCAGAGAAAGAAGGACGCACCATCTTGATCCTCACGCCGTCCGAAGAACGTTCCTACCTTCACATGGTCAGGCAGCTTCGGATCGAGACCCAAAAACTGCCTGTGCCCGAGCTGGCCCCGTTGCCGGCCCCGTATATCGCGCCGGATGAGGAAGAACACCGGCGGCACGACGGCCATACGCGCGCCACCCGGCACGCTGGCGTGGCCTCCCATCGCGATACGTATACGGACGCGCAGGGCCAGCCGGGACATCGACCGTCCCGCGCGCGACGACGAAGCACATTCCGTCACGGTCGTTGACGGCGCTCGAAGCGACGTACGCGCAGAAACGACTCGCACAAGGAGTGCCGATGAAACACAATGCTGTGTGCCCCATGATGGTGGGGCTGCTGATGGCCAGTTGGCTCTCATGGGGAGAATCGGCTCATAGCCAGAACGCGCAGGTCGCGGACGGCATGGAAGTCAGCCTGGAATATACGCTCACGTTGCCCGATAAAACGGTGCTCGACTCCAATGTCGGCCGCGTTCCCATCTCATTTGTTCAAGGTCAGCACCAGGTTGTTTCCGGATTGGAAAAGGCCTTGACCGGCATGACGGTCGGTCAGCAGAAAACAGTCGAAGTCTCGCCGGAACAGGGCTATGGTCCATACGATAAAGCGGCGCGCGCCACGGTAGACAAAAGCAAAGTACCGGCTGATCTGAAGGCAGGCATGATGTTGCGCTCAGCGAACGGCCAACCGGTGACCGTGCTGGAAGTCACCGACAAAATGGTCGTCCTGGATCTGAACCATCCGCTCGCGGGCAAACATCTTATCTTTGATGTCAAAGTCGTGAACGTCAAGAAGCCCGATTCACCGCCCCCGGCGGGACCGGCGCGATAGTGGCCGGTCGAGCTCGTTGAGTGATTCAGTGACCGAGCGGATCGCTCGATGGATGATCGTCACCATGCGGGTCAGTTCGCGTGGGGCGGTCACCAACGGCGGCATCAGGACGATGACATTTCCCAATGGCCGAAGCAGAAGGCCCTGCCGCCTCGCCTCCATGGTCACCTGATGGCCCATCCGTTTCGCGAGCGAGTAGGGCGTTTTTGTTGCTCGATCGTGCACCAATTCGATCCCGACCATAAACCCGCACTGACGAATTTCTCCGACATGGCGCAGCTCGGATAGGGGTTGGAGTAATTCGCGGAGCAAAGCAATGCGGGGCTGCAGCTTTGCAAGGGTCCGTTCCGTTTGGAAGACCTTTAAATTGGCCAACGCCACGGCGCATCCCAACGCATTGCCGGTGTAGCTGTGGCCATGAAAAAACGTTTTCCATTCTTCGAACTTTCCCAAGAATGCTTTGTAGATTTTCTCAGTCGCCAAGGTCGCGGCCAGGGGAAGATACCCTCCGGTCAATCCTTTGCTGAGGGCCATGAGGTCGGGGGTGATACGTTCGTGATCGCAGGCAAACATGCGCCCGGTGCGCCCGAAGCCCGTCGCGACTTCGTCCACAATTAGAAGAATATTGTAGCGGATGCACAGTTGCCGAATCTGCTTCAGAAAACCCGGCGGCGCCATCAACATCCCCGCGGCGGCCTGCACCAACGGTTCGATGATGAATCCGGCAATCTCGCGATGCCTCCGTTTGAACAGTCGCTCAATGGGTTCGATGCAGGCTGACTTGCAGGATGGGTGAGTAAGACCGATCGGACACCGGTAACAGTAAGGCGTATCAAGCGTGAGGGTGGGAAACAGCAGAGGCTTGAAGCGATGATGGAACACGTCGATATTCCCGACGCTCATCGCACCGGTCGTATCGCCGTGGTAGGCCTGTTGTAATTTGACAAAGGTCTGTTTGGGGCCCGCGTGCGGCCGGCGTTGCTGCCAATACTGCACGGCCATTTTGAGCGCGATCTCGACCGCCGTCGAGCCATCGTCCGAATAAAAGACGCGGGTCAGGCCACGTGGAGCGATCCGGACGAGCTCGCGCGCCAGTTCGATCGCCGGCGGGCTGGACAATCCCAGCAGGGTGCTATGGGCAATATGATTGACCTGCGTCCGCAACGCCTGATCCAGCCGAGGGTGCCGGTGTCCGTGGATGTTGACCCAGATCGACGAGGTGCCGTCCAGATACCGCCGTCCTTCGGTATCGATGACATACGGCCCCTTGCCGCGGCTGATAATCACGGGCTGCTCGTGCATCCATTCCCGCATCTGCGTGAATGGATGCCAGAGATAGTCGCGATCCCAGCGGGCGAGACGATTGGTTTGTGCATGAAGCTTTCGTTTCATCATCTGCCCGAATTGGCAAAACGTAGTTCGAACATCCTTGTTCTGGGACGACGATTGTAACGGCCGGCTTTCCTCTTTGACAACGTGTAGACCGGTCCATATAATGAACTGATTTTTTTAAACGAGCCAGCATTTGCAAAGTCATATCCGGAATTTTTCGATTATCGCCCATATCGATCACGGGAAATCTACCCTCGCTGACCGGTTTCTTGAGACGACGGGCGCCATCACGGCCCGTGAATTCCGTGAACAGATCCTTGATGCGATGGACCTCGAGCGGGAACGAGGGATTACGATCAAGGCCCATGCCGTCGCCATTCGCTATCAGGCCCACGATGGCGAGACCTACGCGCTCCATCTCATCGACACGCCGGGCCATGTCGATTTTACGTATGAGGTCTCCCGCAGCCTGGCGGCCTGCGAGGGCGCGCTGTTGCTCGTCGATGCAACCCAAGGCGTCGAAGCGCAGACGATCGCCAACGTCTATTTGGCCATCGCCAATAATCTGCACGTGATCCCGGTTATTAATAAGATCGATCTCCCGAGCGCCGATATCGAGGGCGTCAAGCGCCAAATTCACGAAGTACTCGGTCTCGATGTGAAGGATGCCTTGCTCGTCAGTGCCAAAGAAGGGCGGGGAGTCCGGGAGGTCCTGGAAGCCGTCATCGCCCGTGTTCCGCCTCCGTCCGGAGATCCGGAGAAACCACTGAAGGCGTTGGTCTTCGATTCCTGGTTCGACAATTACCAAGGAGTGATCGTCCTGACGCGCGTGATCGACGGCGCGATCCGGCCCGGCATGAAAATCCGCGTCATGTCCAATGATAAGGTGTTTGAAGTCACCGAAGTCGGTCAGTTCACACCGAAGCGGACCAAGATCGACATGCTGAACACGGGGCAGGTCGGCTACGTCTGCGCCAATATGCGGGAAATTGCGGACGTGAAAATCGGCGATACGTTGACTGAGGCGGCCCGGTCCACCGACGCCCCGTTCCCCGGCTATAAAGAGGTCAAGCCGCTGGTCTTCTGCGGATTGTATTCCACCGATACGGCCAAGTATGAAGACTTGCGCGACGCGCTGCAGAAGCTTCGCTTGAACGACTCCTCGTTCGTGTACGAACCCGAGACATCGTTGGCATTGGGATTCGGCTTCCGGTGCGGGTTCTTGGGCTTATTGCATATGGAGATTATCCAAGAGCGCCTCGAACGCGAGTATGCGCTCACGCTGATTACGACGGCGCCAACGGTTGTCTATCGAATCCATACGACCGCGGGTGAAACCCTCGTGATCGACAATCCGGCTAAGTTGCCGTCGCCTTCGGCCATCGACCGCTTTGAAGAACCCTTTATCAGGGCCACGATTATCAGCCCGGAGCGCTATGTCGGTAATATTTTACAGTTGTGCCAGGAGCGGCGCGGGGTACAACAAGGCCTGCAATATCTGGATCCGACCCGCGTGATGTTGACGTACGAATTGCCGCTCAATGAAGTCATTCTCGATTTCTTCGACAAATTGAAATCGAAAACGCAAGGCTATGCGTCGCTGGACTATGAGCTGATCGGCTACCGCGAATCCGATCTGGTCAAGCTTGATATGCTGCTCAACGGGGAGACCGTCGATGCTCTGTCGTTCATTACCCATCGCGAGAAAGCTCATTCCCGAGGCCGCCAGCTTGCCGAGAAAATGAAAGAGTTGATTCCCAAGCAAATGTTCGAGGTGGCGATTCAGGCGGCGATCGGCAATAAAGTCATCGCTCGCGAGACGGTCGGCGCACTCAAAAAGAATGTGACCGCGAAATGCTACGGAGGGGACATCTCCAGAAAACGGAAATTGTGGGAGAAGCAAAAGGAGGGGAAGAAGCGCATGAAACAGGTCGGTCGTGTGGAAGTCCCGCAAGAAGCTTTTCTGGCCCTTCTCAAGGTGACGGGGGAATGAGCCTGGACCCCAATCGCCCCCGCGCGGAAGACGCCGGGACTCCATCCGCCGACACGGTGACAGACCCGGTCGTGGATACGAGTGTCGCGCGCCCTCGCAAATCGATCCTGCGCGAATACGCCGAAGCGATTATTTTAGCCATGCTGCTTGCCTTTGCCATTCGTGTCTTTATCGTGCAAGCCTTTAAGATACCCTCGGGGTCCATGATCCCGACCCTGCTGATCGGCGACCATATTCTCGTCAGTAAGCTCGCTTACGGATTTCAATGGCCAAGTGACTGCAAGTTTCGCGTGAGCTTTCCCCCCGTGACCTGCTATACCACCAAAACCGTGGTCGCCTTCGGGGAGCCTCAACGGGGGGACGTGGTCGTCTTCCGATATCCGGAAGATGAAGAAAAAGACTTTATCAAGCGCATCGTCGGGCAGCCGGGGGATACCATTGAGATTCGCAACAAAGTTGTGTACATCAACGGCAAATCCGCTGATGATCGTGCCTTCACCCAGCGGGTCGATCCAGGCACCATTGACGGCTCGATCAATCCTCGTGATAACTTCGGTCCGGTGACCGTTCCGATGGGCTCATATTTCGTCATGGGAGACAACCGGGACCAAAGCCTCGACAGTCGGTTCTGGGGATACGTGCGCGCCGAAAAAATCCGAGGCAAGGCGTTTCGCATCTATTGGTCATGGAGCGGCCATGGCGATTGGAAGCATTGGGTGCGGTGGGAGCGGCTTGGGAAGGCCATTCGTTAGGGCGTTCAATGAAACCGGCGAAGACGGCAACGGCTGAACGCGCGCGACCGAGGGGCGGGCCGGCGCATACACAGATCGACTCTCAGACGTTACAGCGGCACATCGATCGATTTCCCCAGGCCCGCGTCCTAATCGTAGGGGATCTCATCCTCGATCACTATATTTGGGGCAAGGTCAGCCGGATCTCTCCGGAGGCGCCCGTCCCGGTTGTGCATGTCGATTCCGAGTCGCTGCTCCTCGGAGGGGCCGCCAATGTCTATAACAACATTCTTTCTCTCGGAGGGCGAGTCGACATCTGTGGCGTGGTGGGAGCCGATGAGGGTGGCCGGCGGTTGTTGAAAGAATTGGGCGTTCGCCGACAAGGACGGGGCGGGGTTGTGATCGACGCGGATCGTCCAACCACTCGGAAAACGCGGGTCATTGCTCATAATCAGCAGGTCGTCCGGTTCGATATTGAACGCCGCACCGAGCTGAAGCTGTCGTTGCAGCGCCGTATCATTCGGTACGTCGAGTCACGTTTACGCGAAATTTCCTGTCTAGTGGTGTCGGATTATGCCAAGGGTGTCGTGACGGCTTCGCTGATGGCTGAGTTGGTCCGGCTGACGGCGCTTCGGCGGATACCGATCATTGTCGATCCGAAGGTGGAGCATTTTGCGTACTATAAGGGCGTGACGGTCGTGACACCGAATCATCTCGAGGCGGGACAAGCGGCCGGCGTGCATGGGGATGATGACAGCTCGATCAGCGAGGCGGGAGAAACGATCCGCCAGCGATTGGGCTGCCAATCCGTGCTGGTAACCAGAGGAGAGAAGGGAATCAGCCTGTTTGAATCGGACGGGACGAGTTTTCATATTCCCACCATGGCCCGCCAGGTCTATGACGTCACCGGGGCCGGCGATACGGTCATCGGCACATTGGCGTTGGCGCTGGCGACGGGCGCGTCGATCCGAGACGCGGCGGTGCTGGCCAATCAGGCCGCCGGCATCGTGGTCGGGAGGGTCGGAACGGCAACGGTAGATTCGAAACAGCTCAGTGAGGCCGTCACTCATGCCTGACAACCGGACATCAGTCACGGTGGTGATTCCAGCCCGCTTCGGTTCATCTCGGTTTCCGGGAAAGCCGTTGGCGATGCTGGCCGGGAAACCGCTCGTTCAGCATGTCTATGAGCATGCGGCCAAGGCGCCGGAAGTTGACCAGGTCGTGGTGGCTACCGACGATGCTCGTATCCATGATGCCGTCAAGGTGTTCGGCGGCAACGCCATGATGGTTGAAGGAGCTTTCCGCACTGGAACGGATCGAGTGGCGGCGGTGGCTCGGCACCTACCCGGCCACGTCTTTCTTAATCTCCAAGGCGATGAGATCGTCCTCCACCCGAGCCTCCTCACGGATTTGATTGTCCCATTTTTGAAGGGCGGGGCTGAAATGGGAACGTTAAAAAGACGGGTGAACTTATCCGAAGAGATTCACAATCCGGACGTTGTGAAAGTCGTGACGAATCAGGCCGGTGACGCCCTGTATTTTTCAAGAGCGCCGATTCCGCACAGACGCGATCGGGGTGTGGCTGACGTGCCGGACGAGTTGCATGACATTCATCTGGGCCTCTATATTTACACCCGGCAGACGTTGCTGCAGTTCAGTGCGCTCCCCACGGGGAGGCTGGAAGATGCCGAAAAACTGGAACAGCTACGCGCCTTGGAATACGGTATCCCAATCCGGGTGTGGGAAACGGAACACCCATCGCTTCGCATCGATACGCCTCGCGATCTCGAGAGAGCGACTATCGTTCTTGAACAGCACGGCCGCGGGCACATCGCCGTCCGGGGATAGCCATCGCATGGCTCGCTTGGTTCCTGTCAACCTGCACCAAAAGGTGTGAGTCCATGAGCAAATATATCTTTGTGACAGGCGGCGTGGTGTCGTCCCTGGGCAAAGGTCTGGCTTCGGCTTCCATGGGGAATCTCATCGAAAGCCGGGGGCTCAAGATCACCTTTCTCAAGCTGGACCCTTATATCAACGTCGATCCCGGCACGATGAATCCTTATCAGCACGGGGAAGTGTTCGTCACCGATGACGGCGCGGAAACCGATCTCGATCTGGGTCATTATGAGCGCTACACCTCGTTGACGCTCTCGAAAGACAATAATCACACCACCGGGCGCATCTATCATTCTGTCATCACCAAAGAACGACGCGGTGATTATCTCGGCGGCACGGTTCAGGTCGTGCCGCATATTACCGATGAGATCAAACAAACCATCGTCACGGTCGCCAAAGGGACCGATGTCGCGATCGTGGAGATCGGCGGGACGGTCGGCGACATTGAAAGCTTGCCGTTTTTGGAAGCGATTCGGCAGATGCCGTATGATGTCGGACGCGAGAATGTGTTGTATGTGCATCTGACGCTCGTGCCCTACATCGGCGCGGCCGGCGAGCTCAAGACCAAACCCACTCAGCACTCCGTCAACAAATTGCGCGAAATCGGTATCCAGCCCAATATCCTGCTGTGCCGCACGGATCGGTATCTGCCGCCCGATCTGAAAGAAAAAATCGCGCTGTTTTGCAACGTGGAAAAAGGCGCCGTCATCACGGCGAAGGACGTCGAAACGGTCTACGAAGTGCCGATCGTGTTCCGCAAGGAGGGGTTGGATGAATTGATCGTGCGGCTCCTGCATCTGGAGACCGGCCCGCCGAATCTGCGCGAATGGGACGCGATGGTGCAGAAGATCAAGCGCCCCAAACATGAGGTCGTCATCGCATTGGTCGGCAAATACATCGGCCTCAAAGAATCCTATAAAAGCTTGGCCGAAGCGCTCGTCCATGGCGGCATCGATCATGAGACGCGGGTTAATATCCATTGGATCGAATCGGAAGAGGTCGAGCGACAAGGGACCGAGCGAGTACTGCGCGACGCCGACGGCATTTTGATTCCGGGAGGGTTCGGTGTCCGCGGCATCGAGGGGAAAATTGACACCATCCGATATGCGCGGGAACACGGCATTCCGTTTTTGGGTTTGTGTTTGGGTATGCAATGCGCCGTGATTGAATTCGCCAGACATGTGGCCGGACTGAAGGACGCCAATAGCTCAGAGTTCGACGCCAAAACCGCGCACCCGGTGATTCATTTGATGGACACACAACGCTCGGTGAGTGACAAGGGCGGCACCATGCGGTTAGGCGCGTACGGCTGTCATCTTGCGGACGGCACGCTGGCACATAAAGCGTATGGGGTATCAGCAGTCAAAGAACGGCACCGTCATCGCTACGAATTCAATAATGCGTATCGCCAGGTGCTGACCACGCATGGGTTGATTTTAAGCGGCCTCTCCCCGGACGAGCAGCTCGTTGAGATTGTGGAGTTACGGAACCATCCGTGGTTTGTGGCAACTCAGTTTCATCCGGAGTTCAATTCACGCCCTCACCGACCGCATCCGTTGTTTAGCGGGTTCGTGGGAGCGGCGTTACGACGCAAATGCGGACGTTAGCCAAGCAGGGTAAGGACAAGGTTAGGTTAAGGTCATGCAGAATCAAGACTACGGTTTGTCTGCGGATTAGCTCAACTTCACCCTTAACTTTGACCTGGCGGTATTGTTATGCAGCATGAAATCGAACTGAGCGAGTTTAAGATCGGCGGGCCGCACAGGCATGTGCTGATCGCCGGTCCGTGCGTGATTGAAAGTGAAGCGCTCGTATTGGAGACCGCCTACCGGATCGCAGACATCGCCGGCTCCCTGCGACTGCCCTATATTTTTAAGTCGTCATATGATAAAGCCAACCGCAGCTCGATCACGTCGTTTCGTGGGCCGGGCCTTGCAGCGGGCGTGGCTATCTTACGGAAGGTGAAGGAACGGGTAGGGGTGCCTGTCTTGACGGACATACACGGCGCGGATGAGGCGGAGCGCGCGGCGGAAGGAGCCGATATTCTTCAAATCCCGGCCTTCCTGTGCCGGCAGACTGATCTACTGATAGCCGCTGCGAAAACCGGTAAGGTCGTCAACGTGAAGAAAGGCCAGTTTCTTTCACCCTGGGAAATGGCGAATGTGGTGAGGAAGTTGGAAGAGAGCGGAACGACGCGCATCCTTTTGACGGAGCGCGGCTCGTCTTTCGGCTACAACAATCTGGTGGTGGATATGCGATCCCTGCCGATTATGCGGGGATTCGGCTACCCGGTGATCTTCGACGCCACCCATAGCGTGCAATTACCTGGCGGGGGAGGGACGCATTCCTCAGGGCAACGCGAATTTATCGCGCCATTGGCCTGCGCGGCAGCGGCGGCGGGGTGCGACGGGTTCTTCATGGAAGTGCATCCACACCCGGACACGGCCTTGTCCGATGGTCCCAACATGGTCCCTCTTTCACAGTTAAAGCCGCTGCTCGAAACCATTCTCCGAATTGGCGAGGCAGCGCACAAAGGTCCCACGGTCCGTCTATGATTATCGAACACGGAAAGCGTGTGTTGGAAATCGAGGCCCGGGCAATCGCCGGGCTGGTGGAACGCCTGGATCACCGGTTCAACGAGGCTGTCGATGCGCTCTTTCAGTGCGCCGGGAAAGTGGTGGTCTCCGGAATGGGAAAATCCGGACTCGTCGGGCAGAAGATCGCTGCGACGCTTGCGAGCACGGGAACGCCGGCTTTTTTCCTTCATCCGGCGGACGGCATTCACGGAGATCTCGGCATGCTGGCCAGGCCGGACGTGCTGATCGCGATTTCGAACAGCGGGGAAACTGAAGAACTGATCAAACTGTTGCCGTTTGTCAAACGTCTCAATATCCCAGTTATTGCGTTGACCGGCCGACTGCAATCGACTTTGGCCAAGAACAGCGAAGTCGTCCTTGATGTTTCGGTCAGCGAAGAGGCGTGCCCGATGGGATTAGCGCCGACAGCCAGCACAACGGCCACATTGGCTATGGGCGATGCCTTAGCCATTGCACTTTTGCAGAAACGGGGATTCCGGGAAGAAGATTTCAACCTGGTCCATCCCGGAGGTATCCTTAGCCGTCGCTTACTCAAAGTCCGGGATATGATGCATCAGGGGGACGAGATCCCACGGGTCGTGAGTCACACTCCGGTGCGTGACGCGATTCTTGAAATGACCACGAAGAAGTTGGGTATGACGACGGTAGTCGATGCATCGGGTCGCCTGACCGGCGTGATCACCGATGGCGATTTGCGGCGCTTCCTTGAGAAGGGCATCGATCTGACGACCTCGTATGCAGGAGATTTGGCCAGCGGGACCCCTAAGACAATTGCCCCGGATGATCTCGCCGCACGAGCGGTCCAGACCATGGAGCGCCATGCGATCACGTCCTTGGTTGTCCTCGAAAAGGGAGAATTGGTGGGGGTAGTCCATCTCCATGATTTGCTCAGGAGCGGGGTCGTTTGACTTGCGAGCGCGATGGAGCGTGGAAAATGCGATTGATGGAAGCCAAACCGACAAATTCTCTTTTCGCAAAATTAGAAACGCAGGAAGCTAATGTCAATCTTCCCAATTTGCTCACCGTGGCGCGTATCCTGCTCATTCCGGTCTTCGTCCTGCTTTTTCTGACTCCTACCCCGAACCGATCTATCGCTGCAGCGCTCGTCTTTGTCATTGCTGCGATCACTGATCTGCTGGACGGCTATCTGGCGAGGCGGCGTTCCCAAATTACGACACTCGGCCGGCTGCTTGATCCCATTGCCGATAAACTGCTGGTGCTGTCCGGTCTCATTTTACTGGTGCAATTTCAACGGGT
>DATFCE010000345.1:0-2032 GCA_035253365.1 Nitrospiraceae bacterium | reverse complement strand
CGGATCGGGTTAAGGGCCGCGAACCCGGCGAAGTCCGGTGAGACCCGGCTTGATGAATGGCAAGGGACACTGCGCACTACCGTGACTGATCGGCGGCTGTTGCTAAGCCGGGATTTCAGTCTGGTCTGGTGGGGACAGCTGATTTCGCAAATCGGCGACGGTGTCACAAAACTTGCTCTCCTCTGGTTCGTTTACTCCATTACCGGTTCCCCCCTTAAAACTACCGTCATCGGCATGCTGCAGACGATCCCGCCGATTGTGTTCGGCCCGCTCATCGGCGTCTATCTCGACCGGCTGCCCAAGAAACCCGTCTTGATCGGCACCGATGTGTTACGAGCGGTGTTGATCGGCCTGATTCCCTGCTGGGTGTCCACGGACGCCTTCACGGTCGAGCGGCTGTATATCCTGGTCTTTTTCCATGCCTTGGCAACAGCCGTCTTTGGCCCGGCCTTGACGGCCTCGGTTCCGCATTTGGTGAAACGGTCGCAATTTACCGCCGCCAACGCATGGCTCCAGAGCACGACCAGCTTGGGGGTCATCCTGGGTCCGGTGATCAGCGGATTCGGTATCGCCGCGCTCAGCTCTCAGGAGGTGCTCTGCGTGAATGCGGTCACGTATCTGCTGTCCGCGGCGTGCCTCGTGCCGATCCATCTCCCTCCCGCAAGAAGTAAGGTCGAGGGCGAATCCGCTGGAACCTCCACTCTCAGGGATTTGATTGACGGATTCCGCTTTGCCAAACAGCCGCTCATCTTGTTGTTGGTGGTGACCGCCGCGCTGTATTCGTTCGGTACGAGCGCCTTCTCAACACTTTTTCCGGTCTTCGGGCGAAAAATGCTGGATTTAGGGCCGATCGAAGTCGGATATCTCTGGTCGGCGTTGGGCGTGGGACTGTTGCTGATGTCGATCGGGCTCATTCGGCTGACCGAATGGGACTTGTGGAAGCGCATGCAAGTGATTGCCGTGGCCAGCGCCGTCAGCGGATTGGCCTTGTTTGCGTTGGCCGGTGCTCCTGATCGGATCATCGCAACAGGGTGCATGGTGATCATCGGCTGCGGCCTGGGCGTCTTCACCCCTATTGCGTGGGGAGTCCTGCAGGAAATCTCGCCGGACCATCTCGTCGCTCGCATCCTGACCATCTATGGAACCGGCGCCATGGCGGCGGCGATTGCCGGAATGACGCTGTTCGGATGGCTTACGCAACAGTTGGGGGAGCGCAGCAGCGTCGTGGGCATCGGGATCGTCTTAGTCGTCACGGCCGGGGTCGCGATCGGCTTCAGCCGATGGATTCGATTTCCACGCGCAGAAATGCCGGATCTGTAACGGACAACCTGTCCTTCTCCAAGCCGTTACATCATCACGGTTTCCAGAAGATCTGACAGACAGATCGTCCTCTCATCCTCGCCTCCTCTTATAGGCCTTTACGAGAGGAGGCTCCATCTCATTGAAAATGCTTTCCTTCAGTACAAACGCCGCCATTCGATCTTCACGGCCCATCGCTTGCACTTGCTTTAGGTAGAAAAATCTTGAACTTCAGCCAGGAGGGCATACATGAATCAGGATCAGTTCAAAGGTCGATGGTCTCAATTCAAGGGCGAATTGAAAAAGAAGTGGGGCGAATTTACCGACGACGACCTGCTGCAGATCGAAGGCAATTACGACAAATTTACCGGCACCCTTCAACAGCGTTATGGCGATCGCAAGGCCGAAGTGAGCAAGTGGGCGGACGACTGGTTTCAGACGAATCAACCGGCCGAACGCCGATAATCGCAGGTTGGGGATATCAGGGGAATCATCACCACACCACCAAGGAGGTTGACATGCGTTATGTGATAGCAGTGGCGCTCGCCGCAAGTTTGGGGATTGGACAAGCGTGGGCGTTGTTCGAGACCAATAAAGAATTGGCAGAATCGGCCACGATTACCATGGACCAAGCGATTAAGACAGCGGTGGCCGCGGTGCCGGGAAAAGCAGTCGAAGCGCAACTGGGCAAGGAAGACGGGCGAACCGTCTACGAAATCGACATCATCGAGTC
>DATFCE010000344.1:0-2109 GCA_035253365.1 Nitrospiraceae bacterium | reverse complement strand
TGCCGACCGAGATGATTGTCCGGCATCCGGGCAACACGTGGCGGGGATCGGCACGGCGCTCGGAGTTCCGTCCCATCCATGACATTGTTCCATGGTATCCACGCTCAAGCCATTCGGTGAGGCGGCCGTAGAGTGCTGAGTGCTGAGTGCTGAGTGCTGAGTTGCCTGGGCTCAGTCCTGAGTCCTCAGTCCTCAGTCCTGACTCGGCGCGGCTGATGCCGACGGCTTGAAAGCCGAGCGCCCGCGCCTCGCGTGTGATGTCCGCTTTCAGAGTCATGGTTTCGTTGTGGCCGGCGGCTGATTGATCGGCGGCGGCATGGTGCCGGAGCAGTCGAACATGACGCCGAATCGAGCCGAGCATTGCTCGGTCTTGCACTGCTCGCACGTGCCCGTAATCCGCGTCTTCCAGTCGGTCTGTGTCTCATTGAACCGGCAGGTCGTCACGCCGCCCTTGGAGATACTGGACCATGGGCGGGTGGTGCCGGGAAAATTCGCCACGACGCAGCCCTGAAGAAACGGAATGTTGCAGCTTTGTTTGGCTTCACCTTTGGCCATGCCGAAATTGCACGAGGATTCAGTGGTGGCGGTTGATCCGTTGAGGGGAAACACCGGCTGCAGATTCAAGATGAAGAAAGACAGAACGCCGGCCGCAAGCCGCACCCTTGCGCCCCATGACCAAGATGCATTCATAGCGATCCTTAGCATCAAGACGACACGCCCATCCTAGCATAATCGCACACAGATGGCGCATGTCGCGGGACCGGGTCATGGACGCGCGAAAGAAAAGAAATGGACGAGATATTGGACGGACCGGACGAGCGTATTCGGAAGGAGCGATTCCTTAGCGTCCGCGCCGGGAATAGTGCTGCCGGCGCCTGCCCGTTTCCATTTGAGGCGTGGGGCCACTCCAAATGAGATAGGGAGGCTTCCGTATATGGGTCGCGAGATTCGGGTACAGGCGCATGGCATAGACATACGCTTGCTCTTGGGCTTCGCGGCACGTCGCCGCCTCAAATGCGTATCCGGACACCAACCGAAGATCCGCTTCTTCCCGGCCCAATCCAGCCGACACGTACAGCTCGCACTTGAAATTGGCTTCGCCGACATATTGCGTGCTCAAAAGCAGTCGTGAGCCGTCTTGAAAGGTCGTCATCGGATCCACGTTCATTTTCGCCATATGAACACCGCTCTCATTTCTGGGCGAGGCCTACGCCTCGCGTCCGGCTATTTGCGTCCACGGGGTTCGATGTGACGAACCTATTCTCCTGAAAAGCGGCATGGAGTTGTTCGGTGATCAAGCGGCGATAATCTCCGTTGGCTTTGCGTTCCTTCGCCATGAGCACCAAGCCGTCCTGATCGGTGATGATCACCAATTCAGTCTCCGCCGCCAACTCCCGTGTAGGTCCTCCCACATCGATACGGTACTGCGTCTTACCGTCTGGATTGAGGTTCGAACCAATGACAAGCTCGGTCAAACCATCGACAGCGCCTTCGATACCGTTCGGTCCGCATCTCACCTTGATTCCATCCGGAATCCGGACCCAGTGTTTCAACGGATTCGACCCCTTCGATTTCTCTTCATTAGCCATGTGTTCCTCATTTCGGCCGGTTAGCTCGGCACGGTTCTCGGTTGCTGTCTGTCTTTCACGAATGTGGCATAAGGACGGTAAACCTGGAATCGATCGCGCGAGGATGAATGGAGGCGCGAGGCATAGGAGCAGCCAGAGTGGCTCGCAACGTCTCTGGCATGCTACTCGCAAATGAGGGATGGGTCAAGCGGTATTATTGATGCGGCCTATCATGGGCCGGAAAGGTGAACTCGACGGATTCTATTTTCTCCAGGCCTTGCTTGACCATGGCCGTGAGATCGAAGTCTCGCTCTATCTTCCGGATGTGATCCAGGTCGGTTCTCGTGCTCGGGTGGGGAGGAATGAACAGCTTGCAGCAATCCTGGTCCGGCTCGATCGAAGTCTCGAAGCTTCCGATACGCTGCGCCTGCTCCGTGATCTCGATTTTATCCATACCGATCAGTGGACGCAGAATCGGCAATCCGGCGGCTTCTTCGACCACCGATAAATTCTCCGGGGTCTGTGATGCGACCTGGCCCAG
>DATFCE010000343.1:0-17723 GCA_035253365.1 Nitrospiraceae bacterium | reverse complement strand
GCCACCTGATTCACATCTTTATCGCCGCGGCCGGAGAGATTGACGATGATGATCTGGCGTTTTTTCATGGTGGGCGCGAGCTTGATGACTTCGGCGATGGCATGCGCGCTTTCCAGCGCCGGGATGATGCCTTCTTCCTTTGATAAGAGGTCGAACGCGGCTAAGGCTTCCTCGTCTGTCGCGGACGTGTATTGAATACGCCCGGCATCATGCAGATAGCTGTGTTCCGGTCCAATGGCGGCGTAGTCGAGCCCCGCCGACACTGAGTGCGTCAGGTTGACCTGCCCATCGTCGTCCTGCAAGAGATAGGTCATCGTGCCGTGCAGCACCCCCGGCCGCCCGCCGGCAAATCGAGCCGCATGCTTTCCGCTACCGACACCCAGGCCACCGGCCTCTACGCCGATCATCTTCACGCTCGTGTCGCCGACAAAGGGATGAAAGAGACCGATGGAATTGCTGCCGCCGCCGACACAGGCCACCAGGCAATCAGGGAGTTTCCCTTCAAACGCCAGAACTTGACGCCGGGCTTCCCGCCCGATCACCGCCTGAAAATCCCGAATCATCATCGGATAGGGGTGCGCCCCGAGCACAGAACCAAGGATATAATGGGTGGTCCCCACGTTGGTCGTCCAATCACGCATCGCTTCGTTGATGGCATCCTTCAACGTTCGGCTGCCGGCATCAACGCCGGTCACCGTCGAACCTAAAAGCCGCATGCGAAAGACGTTCAGGCCCTGACGCTCCATGTCTTCCGTGCCCATATAGACTTCACAGGTCAACCCGAACATGGCCGCGACAGTGGCAACCGACACGCCGTGTTGTCCTGCGCCGGTTTCAGCAATGATCCGGTCCTTCTTCATCCGCCGGGCGAGCAGGGCTTGACCGATGGAATTGTTGATCTTGTGGGCGCCCGTATGGCACAGATCTTCGCGCTTGAGATAGATCTTTGCGCCGCCTAATTTACGCGTCAGCCGTTCGGCAAAATACAGCGGCGTCGGCCGTCCGACATAGTTCTTGAGGTAATGGGCGAGATCGGCTTTGAATGCGGTATCCTTCCGGGCCTGAGCATAGGCCTCTTCCAACTCCAGCAGCGCCGGCATGAGCGTCTCAGGCACATACCGGCCGCCGAATTTTCCGAACCGTCCTTGCTTATTGGGTATTGTCGGCATGGGTTCGCCAGCGATTTACGATGAAGGTTGAACGAATAACAAACACCGATTCTTCATAGCGCAGTATAGGCTTTAGATTTCCGCCGGCGCAAGCCTGACGGCGCTGATAAACGCCTTTACTTTGCCATGATCTTTCTTCCCCGGAGAGTGTTCCACACCGCTGCTCACATCGACGCCGTAGGGACGGACCTTGATGATCGCGCCCCTCACATTTTCCGGCGTCAAGCCTCCGGCCAGCAAGACGGGCGCGGTACGGGCCGCTTCGGCGGCAAGCGTCCAATCAGCGATCTGCCCCGTCCCGCCATACGCCGCTTCTGAAAATGCCTCGACGACGAATCCCCGAACCTGTGCCCGTCCTTTGTACTCCGCCAGCGCCAAGAAGCTTGACATACTTTGTAGTCGAACCGCTTTTAAGACCGGTCTGCCTAATTGCTCACAGTAAGACGCCGTTTCATCGCCGTGGAGCTGGGCCATCGCTAACCCACAAGAATCAACCACATCGCGCACGATCTTCATGTCTTCGTTGACAAAGACACCGACTGGCAGCACAAATGGCGGAAGCCGTTTCACAATCGCCCGCACGGTATCGGCGGTCACGTAGCGCGGGCTCCCTTTGTAGAGAATAAATCCCAACGCATCGGCGCCGGCTTCGACGGCAGCAAGGGCATCGTCAGGATTCGTAATTCCACACATTTTGACTTTGTAAGAGTTCATTTCATCACATACCCAATGGCTTCGACGAAACTCTGCGCATAGAGCACAGCGGGCTGTTTGGCCCATTGCCGTAAGGCGTCGGCAAGTCGCGAAATGCGGGATGCGGTAGTCATGTCGACCGAATGTTCTGGTCCGCTGGCCTTTTCAATTCTCTCCGCGATGAGGTCTGCGAACAGTCCGACGTCCTCATAACAGTCATACATGGCGGTTAATTCAACAGACGAGAAGCCCGTCTGCTGAAGCAACCTTCCCAGTTCACGACCAATATAAGGATTGCCGCCATTCTGCGCCTGGAGCAGCTTGTAGAAGTCAATCGCCTCATCGGCAGCCTGGTCCCTGGGCGCCATCAGATTGCCGCTCCAATCCGGACTGCTGATGGCCACCGCACCGCCGGCGCGGAGCACTCTCCGTATCTCCTTCAATGCGCGTGCAGGATCAGTGAGGTGCTCAAAGAGAGCATGCGAGAAGACGACATCAAAGGCTTCAGCCGGAAACGGCAAATCATAGACGCTGGCGATTTCGAATCGAAGATTGGCCGCTCCACATCGCTGTGCCTCTTGCCGAGCCATGTCCACTTGACCTTGCTCGAGGTCAATGCCGATCACCGAGCCTGGAGTAACGACCTCGGCCAGCCCAATTGAAATCGTCCCGGGACCACAGCCGCAATCCAGAAGGCTCATCCCTTTGCGCAGACGGGACATCAAAAATCCCGCGTCCCTCCCCGCATGACGTCGCATCATGTATCGGACCGCAACACTGCTATACCCCGGCGTGTAGATCTCCTTTGATGGCACGATATCCATACGTCACTCACCCACATTGAAAGTCTGTGTTCAAGCCATCGAGCGTTTTAACCCACTCAAAGGCTGAGGCTTGAAGACGTTGCGTGCTTGGAGTGATATACGCCGCATCCAACAGAAGGTTCATCGCCTTGTCGAGATGCTGCTTGGCCAAACTCATGCTGCCGCACACACCGGATGAAGCAGGGACCTGGCCTCCCGCGCGGTCGAAGAGGGCTTGCGCTCGATATGCGTGTTCCTGTGCACGGAACAAATTCTCCGCACCATGGAGCCAGAAGGCTTTGGCTTTGTCCTGTTCCCTCTTCGCTAATTGCGACGCCATCAACGCCGCTTTTCCCATATTCATCGCAGCACCATCGGCATCGCCATTGGCGATGGCTTCTTCGGCTTTGACCTGCAATCGATTCATCTCCGCTTCCTCACCGAGGATCTGAGCTTGGCCGACACTGGTTACAAGGAGCATGAGGCTAACGAGAAGAGAAAGCCACAACTTATCCACGCTCTGATCGTTCCTTATCCGTCCCCTGTAACTCGCGGATTTTGGATCCGATGTCCTGTGCCCGAATGAGCGATTCACCCACCAACATGGCATGGATACCGGCTTCCACCAATCGCCGCACATCATCCCGTTTCTGGATACCGCTTTCGCTGACGATGATCTTGTCGGATGGAATACGTTTGGCAAGCCGCATGGTCACACCCAGATCCGTTGAAAATGTTTTGAGATCGCGGTTATTGATCCCTATCAACCGAGCCTCGGGCAGCCATTCCAACACGGTATCGAGTTCTCGCTCATGGTGGGTCTCGATCAGCACGTCCAGACTGAGCTCACGCGCCAATGCATAGAAGTCGATGAGCTGCCGGCGTTCCAATGCCGCGACAATCAACAGCACCGCATCGGCGCCGAACGCCCTCGCTTCGTAGAACTGAATCTCATGGACCATGAACTCTTTATTCAGACACGGCAATTCTATCTTTTCCTTAACTTGCTCTAAATAGCTCAAGCTTCCCTGGAAATAGCTTTCATCCGTCAGAACCGAAACGCAGGACGCGCCGTGCTCGCGGTACTGCTCGGCAATCATGACAGGTTCAAACTTGTCTTTGAACTCTTCCCGCAGCAGACCCAGGCTCGGCGACGCTTTTTTTACTTCAGCGATGAGCGCCGGACTCGACGGCGTGCGGGTCGCATCCAGCGTCACGGTAAATTCCATCGGAGGCATCCGACTTCGAATCTTTGACTTCAGCTCAGCCAGATACCCCCGGCTCTGCTTATGCCGCACTTCAGCCTTCTTATGCTCCAAAATCCGATCGAGAATCATCTCCTCATCCTGCTCTTTTCCCCGGCTCCCCTCTCACTAAGGTGATCGCGTTTCATGGGCTTCAGGGGATGCCGGAACTAACCTCTACTGCGCGCATGGACCGAGGACCTCGATCGGGAAGGGGCGCGTCCTGGCGTGCCTGGGGAGGGCCGGGCGAAATATCGCGGTCTGCGAGCACGGAGGTTGGTCCGGCATCCCTCTTCATCTGTTCGTAAACGCGATCAACCGCTCCAACTTCTCGAATGCCGCCCCGCTGTCAATGATCCGCTCCGCCAATTCAAACCCTCCCTGCAAGGTCTTCGCCTTGCGTCCGGCCACAAAGGCCAGCGCGGCGTTCATGCAAACCACGTTACGCTTCGGCCCCCTCCGTCCGTGCAACACTTCACGTAAGATATGGGCATTCTCTTCAGCGGTTCCACCGACCAGATCTTTCAATCGCACCCGCTCCAATCCGAAATCTTTCGGCTCGATAAAGTAACTGGACACCACGCCGGCTTTACCCTCCGACACATGAGTGCGGTCCGTCAACGTCACCTCATCCAGTCCATCCAGTCCATGGACGAGAAAACAGTGTTGGGCGCCGAGATGCATCAGCACTTTGGCAAGCAATTCGGTAAGACTCCGCTCGTACACCCCCAGCACTTGAACCGTCGCGCCGGCAGGATTGGTCAACGGCCCAAGGATATTCAGCAAGGTCCGCACTCCGATTTCCTGGCGCGGCACGGCGCAATATTTCATCGCTCCATGAAATAAGGGCGCAAAGAGAAACCCGATACCGATCGCGTTCACACAGTCTCCCACCCGACCGGTCGGCAAATCAATCTTGACGCCCAACGCGGTGAGCACGTCGGCGCTTCCGCACTTGGATGAGACCGACCGATTCCCGTGCTTGGCAACCGTGAGACCCCCCCCGGCGACAACAAATGCGGCCGTCGTTGAAATGTTAAACGTATGTGACTGATCCCCGCCGGTGCCGCACGTATCCATCACAAGCGGATCAGCCACTTGGAGACGCACGGCCCGTGATCTCATCGCGCGCGCCGACCCGGCAATCTCCTCCACGGTCTCGCCTTTAATTCGCAACCCCATGAGGTAAGCGGCAATCTGAGCCGGGGTCGCCGTCCCGTTCATAATCTCAAGCAAGACCTCCTCGGCTTCTTTCTCCGAGAGATCGGCCTTCTCCGCGAGCTTTGCAATGGCGTCTTTGATCATGATGAAAGCGACATCTTTGTGGCAGTCAGCATTCAGCGAATGTGCGGAACCGAGGAGAGATTGTATGGGATGGCCGGGCTGAAAGCAACGAACGGGCAAGCACGAAACACTACATCATGAACACCCTGATGGCTTTGGAGCCATCAGGACTGGTGGTGTTTTATGGTATTGCGGTCGATACTGAAGACAGCGGCGCGCCTCGTCGGTGAAAACCGGAGCATCACGCCACCGTACGTTTGTTCGTCTTTCTGGCCGTTTGTTTCGCTCGCGGACGAGAGGCTGCGCTTCCCTTTCGTGGCGAGGGGATTCTTTTCGAAGATCGACTCGTCGTCCCATCGCCCGTAGAGCGATAAGACGCTTTGGCGGACTCGATCTCCCTTCCCAGTTTCACCAAGTCGAGACGGCCGGTGCGTGCCCGGGCGAACAGTTCGGCTTCCTCTTCCTTGATGTGATGCCGGACATTCTCGACGAGAACCCGAAATTTTGCGTCGAACCGCTTGTCCTCCGGCGACATGCCCATGAGTTCCCCCATCAAGAATTTGGCAACGTGATGCTCTTCGAATGACTCATCCAGTTGATCAGCCGCGTCTGGTGAGTCGCGGCGGACAGCCGGATAAAAGACCTCCTCTTCGACGGTGGCATGGATGTCGAGTTCGGTGATGACCTCTTGCACGAGGCTCTGCTTACGGGTGGTATCTTCCGCGGCTTCGAAGTCTCGAAATAGCGCTTTCAGCCTTTCATGGTCGGTGCGGAGCAAATCAACGGCGGTCATTGCTTTTGTCGTAAACGGGAGTATGGCCATGGCGTCTCCTTCTCATATCCACTTTACGATTGAAACACAATGCTGCCTATGGAGATAGTCACTTGTACCGTCATACTTTTATGTAGCACGGTGTAGGAGGGCATGGCTTCAGAAATCCCTTATAAGCATTGATTCAATCGTGGGCCCGGCGTATGGTAAGCGTGCCGACTCGTTCACCGTCTTCCATGGGAGGCACACATGGGACCGACCAAAGCCATTGTGAGAGGTGACGCGCTCTACGATGCCCGCACAGGCAAGTTGATTCAGGACGGCTTTACCAGTCATCAGGCGATCGAAGCCTACAGTTCGCATCGTTACATTGTGACGCCCGAGCGGGACAAAACCGGGAAATTTTGGGAATTCGACGGGCAGCCGGTGTACTGTCTTCATGGATCGAAATATGAATTGCTTGACGGCACGCCGCTCCATGGAGCGCGGTGTCCGGATTGTGGCGGCCTGGCAATCAGAACCGAAGAAATGACAGTCGAGTCCGACTGCCTGCGCTGTACTCAATGCGAGCACGAATTCGACACGCGTTTAGAAATGATGGAGAACTGACCGCTACGGGGACACGCGGCTGGGCCACCGGTTGCGCGACGTGACTTGCTGCATGCAGATGGTTGTCGCCCGCAGGCAGAGTGCACTATTTATTGAGGAAATCCTCAAAGAATGGGAGCTCCCTTCCAGGAAGATCTGAAGCATCGGAAGGTCTCTCGAATCAAGACCAAAAAGAGACGCTGCGCATAGAAGCCGAGCGAGCAGGTGTGCAAGCAGACGGCGGTGACAAATCCATATCACCAACCGTCTGCTCAGCAGCGCAGCACTGTTCTACTCGGTCTTTGCCTTTAATTCCTTCGCCTTGGCTTTGGCTTTTTCTCCTCCGGCCTTCATTTTTCCCTTGGCGCGTTCCATGTCGGCTTTCACGTCATTGCCTTTGGCTTCTTCCTTTAAGGCTTTCATTTCCCCTTTCGTCTCTTGGGCATTCGCCTTGACCTCTCCCTTCATGTCTTCCATCTTGGCCTTGGTGTCACCGGCCTGAGCAACAGACAACATACCGGCGAAAAAGACCACTGCAACGGCTGTCAGCATTACCTTTCTCATCGCCACCTCCTCGTCAGGTTAAGGTTGAGTAATTTCAACCAACGCATTGTGTCAGTCACTGTCGGGAGAGTCAAATGGATTGCCGTCTTCAAGAAGGTGCTTTCTTCTTTTCTTTCTTACCCGTAGCCGGTTTGAGTATGATTTCCTTATGCCTTCCTGCACCGATCTTCACTTTTGCATAGACCCATCCACCGGTCTTTTCTATGGTGCCTTGGGCATAGCCAAAGTAGCCAGGAACTTTCCATGTGATCGGGCATGCCACGTAGTATTCTCCTGGCGGTAGCCTTTCAAAGGTAAATCGCCCCTTGCTGTCCGTGACCGCGCTACGCTCGTAAGCCTGCGCCTGTTCATCTGCTGCGGCTAATTGTTCCCCTCCCAGAACGGCGCGTTCAAACCATTCTGTGGAATAGGTCGTCACCGGGTTCAAATACACAGTGTTCCCGGCGCCCTTTTTGATGTCGCCGGCTCTGGTACGGAGGAAGGCCTCTCCTGAAATGGTAGCGGTTCCTTCACCGCCATATGGCTCATATTCCGCCTGGTTGAAGGTCGCCAAGCGGGTCTGGACCACCGGGGCACAGGCCATCAGCCCCATGGCAGGCAGTGCACCGTAGACGAGAAACGATTTGAAGGTCATACGCCGGCTCTGTGATATGGATATGACGATTACCCCACTGCATTCACCGCATTCAATACAAAACCCTTCGCGTCAAAGCTCCTTGGACCACAAGGCAAAGAACCCATGCCCGCCTTGTGAGATCTTCCCGCCGGGATCTCGGAAAATGCCGAAGTTGTAGCTGTAATTGAGTTCGATTTGGGAACGCCATGGTGCTCCACTGATGATGCCGCCTCCGAGTGCGGGAAGGCCATCCATTTGGTTTCGGACCGCTCCATTGCCGACAAAACGCGGACGCTCGACCAATCCATAGGTGCCCCGAATGTAAGGATAGAGAAAAAACAAGGCTTCATAGCGGTAGATCAGATCGGCAATGGCATATCGACGCGGAAAGAGTTCATTGAAGGCCACGGCAGGCATGACCGGAAGCGAGAGCGCCTCCCACTCGTACCCCGTCGGCCGCCCAGGCAAGCGAAACGCGGTGAAGCGGTCAAGATCTTTCCCAATACCGCCGTAGAAGGAGGAAATGAGGCGATGCCGCTCACTGTCGATAAACGGCACCCCGCCCGCGGCCACCGCATAGGCGCTGATCGCCTGATAATTCCGTTCCCGCTGCACGTCCGGCGAATCAAAGACGCCTCCTCCCCAATTTCCCCAGCGCGCTCGATGTCCATACAGGGCATCCCCCCCGATGGAATACCCTCGATGCGGCAATTCCATCAAATTCCGGTCGAGCGCGTCGGCTCGCACGCGAAAACGAATGCGCCCTTCATAGGTGTCCGTGGGAACGATGAAGTTCGGCGAGGTCCCCTTGCTGCGCGCAAACCAGCGGTAGCCGGGCTCATAGGTCAGGGAGATTTCGAGCGCATTGTCCTGATGCCCGGGGGGCAGCAGCCGCCGATATCCGATTCCCACCCCCGCGAAAATATAGTTCCACTGGACTTCGACATCCTGAATGCGTTGCCCTTCGACATATTCCGAGCGACCGAGCGGCAAGATGAAATTATCGAGCGTGAAAACCAGTTCCCATCCCCGTAAGGACTTTGACCCAAGATTGTAATTGATATCGTTGACAACCCCGGAAAATGTGCCTCGGAAGCGTCGATGGCCGTCATTCTGGTTCCGCCACACATAGAGGGCGCCGAAAGGAAGCAGCTCGAGTTGGCTGGGACCATTTGGAATCCATTGCACCCCGAAATTAGCCGCCGTGACATGCCGGCGGTCGCGCGCGGGCACATCGACCTGTCTCCCGAATAATTCCGTGTGGTACGCCTCGCCGGCTAACGGGGTGTGATACTTTTCGCCATAGGCCGCCGGCATAAAAAATAGACAACCGACCATCCACGTGCAGAGCCACATCGTAATCGCACGTTCGGTCCTACCCATGCTCACTTACCACAGCGCTTCCTTCATGCCCCACAAATTGTGATGACATTAATGTAGCCTGCGCTCATGTATCTGTCAGGGTCACGTTGTTAGGAAGATCAAAAGAAACGCCGACTGGCAGACCGTCGGCGGCGAAGTCCGCGACGGAAGGCAGACCGATTCCACCCAGGCGCACAACACCGCGTTACGCCATGGCTCCTCGCTACCTGGAGGACAATAGAGGAGTTACCGGACCCAAGGAAGTTGAGAGGAGGAAGGCGGAGTCAGCCGCTCCATGGGTCCGAGAGGGCGGTTGGGTGGGACCGAAGGTATGGACATACCTTCTGGAAGGGCATTCCGCTTGAGACGAACCACGACTCCGCCCATGACATCCCACCGGCGAAAATCTCTCCGCATCGCGCGAGGGTGATGATTGTGACACTCCACGCAGGATGGCACGAGAGCAAGATCGGACGAGACGGCTTTGAAGTATTCGCCGTCAATGAAACTGACCACCCTCAGATCCCCGTTCGTGACCAACTTCATCAACGCATCGGTTTCGGCCTGAGTCTTGGGAAGATTCGCCTTGTTGAGCGGGGTGAGGCCGATCAAGCCGATCTCAAAGTTCTCGACCTGATCCGCAGCGGCTTTCACGAATTGAGCCGGAAGAGGAATAAAATGCGAATCCTTCTGCCAATCTTCACGCGGTTTGATCCCGCCGTCCTTGGCGTGTTCGACGATTTGGAGGACATAGGCAGTTCGAAAGGCCTTGACGACCTCGAGAATGTAGCGGGCAGTCAGATCAAACGAGGGTTCCGCCGCTCTTACCGTCAAAGCAATCGCGACACCAAAAAGCGCCGCCATTGCGAAAATATACAGCCGCTTCTGGCCCATTCGAGTCTCACTTTCCTGCATCGCTCACATGAATGTTGGGTGAAAGACGTATTGCGCGGAAGCCTAGCCGATTCCCTCTCTTACAGTCAACTTCACGATTTCGACCAGTTACCTTTCCCGCAGCCGCGACGGGATTGATTGACCATGCCGTAGGGGTTTGTAATTACATGAGCCACATGTTAAGAATATAAGCACAAGCTGGAGGCTCCCGATGCCACAGCGGTTTTTTCCCCGGTACACCAACCCTTCTCAGATCGGCCTTTTTCTACTGATGATTGTGATCAATCTCGCCTCATCTCTCCTGCCCGCTTATGCCGCTCTTCAGGTTGTCACCGCTGAAGGCGAATACCGGATGGGCGACCGCGATACGAAAGAAGACGCGGTGCGGCTCGCCACTGAGGCCGCGAAGCGGCATGCGCTCGAACAGGTCGCGACCTATGTCGAGAGTGTGACGGTCGCCAATGGGATGGATCTTACTCGTGATGAGATCCGCTCGTACACCGCCGGTGTGGTGGTGGTGACGGAGCAACGGGTCACCACCCGGATCGAGGACGACGCCATCGTTTTCCGTGTTGAGATGACCGCGCAACTCGATCCCAACGAAGTGATCCAGGCGATCATCGCCTTGCGCCAGAACGATGAGGCGCAACAGCAGGTGAAGGTCTTGCAGTCGGAAGTCGAACAGTTGCAGCAGGAGTTGAGTCAGGCCAACCAAAAATTGGAGGCGGCTACGACGCCGGAGCAGATCTACTTTGCGAACCGCGAACGTGAAGAGCTGCTGAACCGAGTAGATTCTGATCAAATGCTGGCGCGTGCTTGGACCGGCATCGCCTTGGGACCGATAGTGCCCCAGCCATACATTCAGGGATGGTGGGTTCAAGCCTGGACGCTCTATCCCGCTAATCCGCATCTGGTGGTTTTTCAGCGCACCTTACCCGTGGCATCTCCCATCACGCTGACACCGCGCATGATCCCGCCGGCGCCGGCGCCTTTGTTTAGAAAAGCTCCGGGCGTTTTCACGCCGCGAACTGCGGCTGTCCCTCCCGCCGCCTCCCTGCGCCCACTATCGCGCCTCCCTTCGACACGGTATCTGTCCCCATCGCGACCGGTTCCTTCGGTTCGCCATTCGTTTTCCATACCCCACGGCTCTGCGCCACGTTATGGACCATCACGCGGCCGTGGTGGGGGCGGATATGGTCGAGGCAGGCGGTGAGACCGCACGGCACCTATTTAAGCTGGAGTAGGCAACGGCACTTCATCAATCAGTGAGACGGCGCCTGAACATACTGTTGACGAAAAGCTTGGCGTGCCTTGGCTTCTTCGGCCTCGTATGGCCGGGTGGGATCGCAGCGTCGGCCGAATCGTACACGGACGAACACTACATTGTCGGCGTGGGGCACGGAGAGTTATCAAAAGGCCGTATCGTATGTCAGCGGTTGGCCGAGCTTGCGGCGCGTGCCGATGTGGCGAGACAAATCCGAGTGCTCGTCAAAGAACAGATACGGGATCGGGTCCGAGAGCGGACTGGACGAGACCTTGAGCAGGACATTGAAATCGTGCGCGAGGAAGAGGCGAAGGAACTTCTGCGCAATGTGCGCATTGTGGAGCGAAGGGTTGATGCCACGACGGGAATCTGCATCGCTCATGCCGCCATGCGCAAGCGCGACGTCATCGACACGCCGCCACAATAGGGACAGCCTCCGTCTGTCAACCTATGTTCAACACGGCTTCCGCATCGATGTCTCTTGCCTTTAGCCCGGGCATTCAGGCATGCTGCACACTACTTAGGCCCAGCACCGAGTGCTCAGCATAACAGGCGCACTTCAATTTGGAGAAGAGCATGACCCGAGAGGATTATTCGTCAAGGCGCATTGATGTCCTAGCGATCGGGCTGTTCGGCTTAGCGGTCGGAGCCCTCACGCTCGGCGCAGGTCAGGTCGGCATTATTCCGGAATCGGACCTCATCGGCACGCTCGTCATTGCCTTAGCCTTCGGCGGAATTGTGCAGATTCTCGCCGGCATCACCGATATTCGATACCATGAACAGCTCGGCGGCACGGCCCTGACGATGTATGGATTCTTTTGGACCACGGTCTCCATAACCAAATTAGTGAGCGAAAGCACATCGTTTCACTTTCACGCCGTTCTCTACGTTCCCATCAATATGGTGTATGCCGTGTTTTCCGCGGTCATGGTTTATCTGACCGCCTACCGCAACGCTACGCTGAGTTTTCTTCATTTCATGATCACGTTGACGTTCATCGCCAACTCATTGGCGCGGCTTGATGCCATCAGCGAAACCCTTCCAGGCATCGGGCACATTTTGGTAGGACTCCTGGCTTTTTATTATGCCGTGGCGAGTCTGACGCAAGCCTTCACCGGCCATGCGTTGCTTCCGCTCGGCCGTCCTTTGCTGGAACGGCCGCAGGTCCGTGCAATTGATGCGGCATGAGACGTCAAACACGGCATCCGCGGCTGCGGCGGGCGAGCAGTGTTGCGCTTCGCCACGCGTGTTATCTGACGCCAGAAAGGAAATCGGCATGCGCTCTCATAGGACATCCCCGCCCATAGACCATGCGTCTATCTTCGATGCCCACGTGAAAGCGGAATTTGTCGACCATGATGTGGATGCGACGATAAAGACCATGGTTGCAGAGCCGTATCTTCTCCATGTGCCTACACTCGCCGGCGGCGCGGGGGCTACGGAAGTACGGCATTTTTATAAAAGGGATTTCGTGGGCAAGTGGCCGGCAGATACTCGTGTATCACGAATATCGCGCACCGTAGGAGACGATCAGATCGTCGATGAGCTGATGCTAAGCTTCACGCACGATGCGCCGTTGGCATTCATGCTGCCCGGCGTGCCGCCGACCGGCAAGCGCGTCGAGCTTCCCGTTGTGGTCGTGATGAAGTTTGAGAACGACAAGATTGTCCATGAGCATATCTATTGGGACCAAGCATCCCTGCTGGTCCAGGTCGGACTCTTGGACTCTCAGACACTGCCCGTCGTGGGCGTAGAGCAAGCCAGAGCCCTGAGCGATCCGTCTCTTCCGCTCAATATTCTGCTGAAAGAAGACATCGTTAATTCCAATCGCGCCCATGGCTCATAGCTCCCCGTAAGCCGCTTCCAACAACTCATCCACGCGGCGCGCTTCGAACAGGGTGCAGATCGGCTCCTCTTCTCCATGAACCCAGCGCCCGAACGCGGCGACAAGGTCAATGTGTAAATTGGCCGACGGCGGATCATTAAAAATCTTTTTCTCGTGTGGCGTTTCGATAACGAGCCGGCCTTTGTCCAGCGGATTGAGCGTTACGGTCCCATATTCGCCATGAATGACAAGCCGATCGGCAAGGATTTCGTTCCAGGAGAACCGACACCGGGCAGTGAGTCCTGATGGGAAGGCGATCGTCATATCAGCTATACGCTCCGTCGTCCCCGCTGAAAAACATTGTATCCGTGCATCGACGAGCCGCCCCACTCCAAACAGCCAGCACAGAAGATCCAGGCGATGGCATCCAATGTCCGCGGCGACCCCGCCACCCGCAATAGCCGGATCGAGCCGCCACGCCTTATCACCCGGAACCGGATTGAATGATCGTGAGCAGAGAAGATCGACGGAAATGATTGAGCCAAGCTCGGCGGCGATAAGTATTTGACGGAGTCGACGCACCGCAGGAGCAAAGCGGCGGTAATAGGCAATTGCCGCTTTGCCACCTTTCTCCGCCACCAACGCAGCGAGCGTCTCATATCCATCGAAGGTCGGCGACAGCGGCTTCTCGATGAGTACATGTCGCCCAGCTTCAACGGCCGCCAACGCAACGGGCACATGAGCAACAGGCGGCACGGCGACATAAACCGCGTCCACATCCTGGACCAGAGCTTCCAACGAACCCGCCGCATGCGGCACGCCGAATCGTTCGGCAAAGACTTGTGCTCGTTTGGAATCACGTCCCCATACGGCCGCCAGACGGTTCGGCGGTCGGGACAGCGCCTCAACAAGCCGACGCTGAGCAAGATCGCCATACCCCGCAAGACCCCAAGTAAGGCCTTGAGTCAGAGACGTGTCTTGGTATTGAGCTCCTACCATCTCATTTCTATGCAATCTGTTCAATGAAACCCGGCATGACGGTGGGAATAACAGCGGCGATTCTCATGAAGTCCCCCTCAAGCGATTAGCATGGGGGCTCGCCGGGAACCGAGACACTCGCAAACCGACAATCCCAGAGCGTGTGCTCGCCTGAGGGCGCGGCTCGCGCGCCGGCAAATCTCCTTTTTAACACTTGCACTCGATTGATCTTCTCCACTTCGGCCCATCGCCAATCGGGAAGCTTGCCACTCTGGCTCTCACCTTCAATCTGATAGGCAAGGAGTTTTTTCACACCTTCGATCAATCCATAATCATGCGGCTCGGCGATGCGCCGGCAATCCTTGTATTCAAACTTGATGAGCCGTTTGTTGCGAATCGCCTCACACAATAATTTGTGTATCGGTTCCGGCGGTTGATCTGGATAGTTTAGTGTGGACATACAGACCTCTCTCAAGAACAAAAGAAACAAAACCTCAGGTCATTTTAGCCGACCTTGGAGGCATGCAGCCAGTTCTTCGTAACAAGACGGTGGCCGAGATATCAGTCATTCCCAAAGATTGTCCAATTGTTCTTTCCGGCTCCGTATGTCTTGTCGGCATGGCAGGTGGGATTTTCAGGCACCTTGTCGCCGCCTTCAACTTCACCGGACCACTTACCGGCCGCCTCATATTTGTAGACGAAACGGAACTTGGTCAGGTCCTCACCCTCGGCGTCCCTCAAATTATTGCCGTTTGTTGTGCATGTCGCGCCTTGGTTGCATACCAGCCCATCTTCCTTGTCTATGGGAATGGGGAAATTAGCTGGTTCGTAGGTTAAGTTCTGATTGACAACCTCGGTTTGCCATTTGCCATTGGCCTTATTGAAGTACTTGACCTTTGTGATCAAGATCTTCTCCCCGGAGTCATGCTTATCGTCACTTTGAACTTTACGTTCTTGCAGGCATCGCCTCCGGCAGCAATGCCCGCAACCGCCATACCTAATCCGAGGGCCAACAGAGAAACGACGAAACGATCGGCCTTTTCAAGCATTGGAGAGGACATGGCACTTCTCCTTTCTTGCGACTCGCTTGACGAGCGATGATAAAGCGAATCGTTTCTTGTTTCTCGAGGAGGGAAAATAGATAGGCTGCTATCTAATTGTTAATAAGCCCAAGCACGGCCAATTATGCGGCCGGCGAGACCCGAATGAAAAGCTGATGCCATTTTTTATGCTTGCCGGACGGCACCGTGCGGCCTCCCGAAAACGATTCCTTTAAAACCCGTAGCTGTTGGATCTCGGCGCCTTTGATAAATCGCCAGTCAGGAAGACTTTGGATTTGCTTTCACCGCGAAGTTGATAAACGAGAACTTCTTCCATACCATTGAGAATTCCGTAGTCGTGTGGCTCTGCAGTGCGGTCGCAATCCTGATATTCAAACTGGATCAGTCGCTTATTTTTGATCGCCAAGCACAGCAACTCATGCAGCGACGGCGGGTGCTGTCCCAACTTTGCCATACGTCGTTTCGCACAGTTCTCTTCAGGCGGAATTGTCCCAGAAAATCTACAGCCGTACGATCGAAATTCCTTCAAATTCTTTGAGAAGCAAGCAAATGGCGATCGCCGGTGATGACCCTAGTCCACGCAAGCCGAGATACATGCAAGCCCAATCTTCATTTTGTCTGTCAACTCCGCTATTTCTTCGGCTTCTTCTGAGCCAGATTCCAGAACCTGCGTGGGTCCGTAATCAGCATAGTCTCTACTTGATTCTTGATATCCAAAAGATCGTTGTCTCCGGTAATCAGGACATCGGCTTTCGCTGCCAAGGCAGACGCAAGGACAATAGATCATCTTCGTCGCGAATCCAAATTGAAGGAATCGTCTTTGGTTTGCCTGAATGGGTCGATGTTCCAGGAATGTGAGAATATCAAACGCAGCGGTTCGGGGAAACGGATTTTCTTTTGGAAGACTTGCCGGAGTTCCTCAAGAACAACCTCGCCTATGATTACATGTCACAAACCCGCTGACCAGGACGTCGGTGTCGAAAGACTCTCACGACACCGCTTTGAAGACGTCTTCATCCGTCAGATAGCTGCGCGCTTCGGCGAAAGGCATCGCTTTACGCCGAAGCTGTTCGAACATGAGCAATGCCAATTGGCGCCGCAAGGCATCCCGCACGACATCGCTCCGTTTGCGCTGGATAGGCGGCAGTACTTATTGAGCATCTGCTCCAGTTCGTCATCCAGCCGTATGGTCACTACGTTTTTCATTGTCAGACATGTAATACAATTTCACACCGAGCGCAAGGACGGCTATTCGCGCTCCGTTACTAACCTCATTGACCTTCCACGAGCAACGGCCTGATATGATCCTCATGGCGGTTATCAGTCAGGTTAAAGCCTCTAACGGTTAGCTGAGCTGCTCGGTGCACCCAGACAAGATAGTTTGTAACTTTGGTATCAGCGGCCGAAGGTCAGCCAAACGATTGCTCGGAGCCTGAAGAACGATAACGGTAATCTAAAACTGTCGGAGATTGTGTGGGAAGGCGAGATTCCGGTCGACGGTCACGAATGCATCGAATTGTTCATGCCCCAAGACAGCAAATTGCCATTTTTGGACGTCACAACCTCGTGCCCTATGATCTCTTTGGCAAGCCGGCGGTCGATGCACTCATCCAGCAATACTCTCACGAGGCGACTAGCAGCATGCGAGCTTTTGCTTCTTCAAGGAAGGCGTCGCTTGCTTTCGGGTCACAGTCGGAAAGCCTTCCAAAAAATCGTCGATTGTCTCCCCGCCCTCCAAATAGTCAATGAGTGTTTGGACCGGCACACGGGGTTCCCGCAAACAGGAGTACCGCCCAATACATCTGGGGATGAAGTGATAAGCGGATACTTTTGAGTAGACATGTGCCCCTGCTTTGCCATCGATTCTATGTCAGCCTACGGAGAAAGCAATTTACGGAATCCGCGCGGCCAAGCTTACCATCAGCGTCACTTCACGCCGGCGATGCCGAGGTGAAGTGGCCGGCTCTACCCGAATCCCATTACTTATATCTGCCCCTCGGTAGGGGCGGCCTCCCGGAAATGGCTCCTCTAATACGTGTAATTGACTGATCTCGTCCTCCCTTATGAGTTCCAGCCTCGAGGTTTCGTCCTCCTTTCATCCCTTACTTGATAGGCGAGTACCGCCCTCATCTCTTCATAATTCCATAATCATGGGACTCCTTAAAGAATGCGTGCACACCTGGTCTATGCATCTTCATGGCATCCACACCCCTCGCCCGGCATCGAAACACTCGCGAATACACGGTACCATTTGTGGTGCTTCAGCGCAGGACGAGTCCCTAAGAATCGTTCGCCTAAGACTATCATTTGCCGAATGTCAGCCAGTACAAGTTCTCGCCAATCAGGAAGATCGCCACTGAAGCTTTCGCCCTCTACCTGATATGCAAGCAGTTTGCGATTGGTTTCTCCTTTATGAATTCCATAATCATGGGGTTCAACAGTACGGAACTTCCTGCCCTCTTTATATTTTACTTTCACCTTGAGCCTATTGTTGATGGCATGGCAAAGCTCATGATGTATGCCGCCCTCACACTTGGCTCTCATACTTTTCATTGTACTGGATGCGATATGGCAGTGCCGGCTGCCTCGTGATGCAGTAAAACCTT
>DATFCE010000342.1:0-3473 GCA_035253365.1 Nitrospiraceae bacterium | reverse complement strand
CGGCATAGAGGCGACGGGGATCCGTCCGTTGGGCTCGGGAAGGAACTTCGGCAGGCGTGATGGCATCGCGGGCTCGACCCTCCACCCCGCATTCAACGGATCGCCGTGTCACAACTCGCTCTGCGGGAAAGGCGCTCGCGTCACGCGTCCAAATCGCCGTTCACGCCGTTGGTACTCCAACAGCGCCAGCAAGGCCTCACGTCTCCGAAAATCCGGCCAGAGGGTAGGCGTGAAATACATTTCCGTGTACGCAAGTTGCCACAGGAGGAAATTGCTGATACGGGATTCGCCACTGGTTCGAATTAGCAGGTCGGGATCGGGGAGGCCCTGTGTTGAGAGGTACCCTTCGATCAACGTTTCATCAATTGAATCCGGTTCCACTTTGCCGTCGGTGCAATCTCTCGCCAATCGACGAACGGCGTCCACGATTTCGGATCGTCCCCCGTAGCTCAGCGCCACCGATAGCGTCAACTTGTCCATGTTGGCGGTTTCGCGTTCCGCCTTTCGCACCCAAGTGCCAGCCGAAGAAGGTAGGGAGTCTACTCGACCGATGGCGCGAAAGCGAATTCCTTTCTCGATCAATGTGTCCAGCTCACCTTCCAGATACTGCTCCAACAGCATCATGAGCGCGTTAATCTCGGGCACCGGCCGTTTCCAATTCTCTTGAGAAAATGCGTAGATCGTGAGGGCTCCGATCCCCAGCTCTCCACAGAGCATAATAATCTCGCGAACCGAATGAATCCCCTCCTGATGACCCGCGATACGCGGCAACTGGCGCAACTCGGCCCACCGACCGTTCCCATCCATGATGATGGCGATATGTTTGGGCAGCGAGTCGAGATCCAACATGGCGATCAAATCAGCCTCCGAGAGGTGCTCGACGCTCGTCGCAGTGCCTTTGGTCATTTGTCCCTATTACGTTCTTGTCGTTAAGCGGACTGAAAGGTAGGTCAGGCCAGTCTAATAAGCACATATCGAAAAGTCAACGAGTGCTCGAAAAATCCAATGGTTCAGCGGAGCGCGTTGCGTCACTGAAAACGAATCGGATATACTCACCTTTCTTTATTTCACTCTCTATTCACGTCGATTGCGGCGCTATCTTGGAGACGATGCACATGAATACTGAGCACACGGTAGAACTCGCTCAATTTGGCTTGACCGACGGGGAAATCAGCCATGCGCTCGGCAAGGTTAAGGTCCGTGATGTGGATTACGCCGATTTATATTTTGAGTCGCAGGCTTCCGAATCGGTGTCAATGGAAGAAGGCATCGTCAAGCGCGCGGTGAAAAGCGTGTCACGGGGGGCTGGAGTGAGGGCCACGGCCGGAGAGAAAACCGGCTTTGCCTATTCCGATGAACTGACCAAGCGTGACCTCGAAATCGCCGCCGATACCGCTCGCTACATTGCCAATTCCCCCCAAGGCGATCATCCATTACCGGTTACCCATCGTGCAAGGCCGACCCGAGATTTATATCCAATTGAGGGTTTGGCGAAGGAGGTCGCGACATCGGATCGAGTGGATCTCCTCAACCTCGTTGATACCGAGGCGCGGAAATATGATCCTCGAATCAAGAACGTCATGGCCTCCATCAATATTGAGCTGAAGCGAATCATGGTTGCGACCTCAGATGGTCTTGTTGTCGGCGATGTGCAACCGTTGGCGCGTCTTCAGGTAACCTGCATTGCCGAAGAGAAGGGGAATCGGCAGATCGGCACCTTCGGCGGAGGCGGCCGCATCGGGTTTGCGTTTTTTCGAGAGCAGGATCGGTATGCCTTGTACGCTCGGGAAGCGGCTCGACAGGCGATTCTCAATCTGAGCGCGGTGGACGCTCCGGCCGGTGTTATGCCGGTGGTGTTGGCAGGGGGATGGCCGGGGATCTTATTGCACGAGGCCATCGGGCATGGATTGGAAGCAGACTTCAACCGCCGTAAGACGTCTGCCTTTACTCACCTTTTGGGAAAGCGCGTGGCATCGGACGTTTGCACAATTGTCGATGACGGCACGCTGCCGTTTCGACGCGGCTCTTTGAATATGGATGATGAAGGGACCCCGACCAGCCAAACGGTTCTGATTGAGCGGGGAATCCTTCGCGGGTACCTCACAGATCGCCTTAATGCTCGCCTGATGGGCATTCCGTTGACCGGCAACGGGCGCCGGGAGAGTTTCCAAGCCATCCCTCTCCCTCGGATGACGAATACCTTCATGCTGGCCGGTGAATCGGATCCTCGGGATATACTGCGCTCGGTGAAGCGGGGGTTGTATGCGGTCTCCTTCGGCGGCGGACAGGTGGATATTACGAACGGAAAGTTCGTCTTTTCGGCTAGCGAAGCCCATCTCATCGAGGATGGAAAGGTCACGAAACCAGTCAAGGGTGCCACACTGATCGGAAATGGACCGGAGATCCTGACGCGCGTCTCAATGGTCGGGCATGATCTGAAATTGGACGAGGGAATTGGGACCTGCGGAAAAGACGGACAATCCGTGCCGGTCGGTGTGGGCTTGCCGACGATTCGGATTGATGAGATTACCGTCGGCGGGACGCAGGGGTGAAGCCACGCGCAAGTGCTCTATTTCAACGCCGCGCCGGTGCCGTTACCATGTGTGCCGAAGGAGCATGACCTATATCCATGATAAATGCCAACAACCTTTCTGAATTAGCGGTAGAGTTACTCGATCGAGCGAAGCAGCGGGGAGCGACGGAAGCTGATGTTGTGGTGGCCGACGGTGAGAACTTTTCCGTTCAAGTACGGCTCTCAGCTGTCGACCGACTGACGAAGGCGCGTGAAAAGCGATTGGGTCTTCGGGTCTTTTTCGGCAAGCGCTCGGCCAGCGCGTCAACCTCTGACTTTTCTCGGGATTCTTTGGACGCTCTGGTGAACGATACGTGTACGCTGGCTGCGGCCGTCGTGGAAGATCCTCAGTCCGGCCTGCCGGACGGTGATCTTTTGGCGGCAGATTTGCCTGATCTGGACCTTTACGATCCGATCTCGCTGGAAACAGAGACACAGATCGAATTGGCGCGCCGCGCGGAAGAGGCTGCGATGTCGGCCGATGCGCGGATCAGCAACTCGGAAGGGGCGGATTTCAATTCGGCAGGCGGCCGTGTCGTATTGGCGAACAGCCATGGATTTGTCGGCGAGTATCGAAGCTCGAGTTTTTCACTGTCGGTTTCACCGATTGCCACGGCTCCTGATTCGGACAACATGCAACGGGATTATTGGTACGCGGCCAAACGGAAGTATGCGGCTCTCGATAGCCCTGAATCGGTAGGACGAGAGGCGGCGCGTCGGACGGTACGAAGATTAGGGGCCAAAAAAGTCGCGACGCGGCGAGCACCGGTCGTTTTCGATCAAGAAATGGCCGGCAGCCTCCTGGGTAATCTGTGCAGTGCCGTGTCGGGATACGCGTTATACAAAGGCGCGTCCTTTCTTATCAACCAACTGGGCAAACTGATCGGCCCGGAAATCATCA
>DATFCE010000341.1:0-4859 GCA_035253365.1 Nitrospiraceae bacterium | reverse complement strand
CGCATCCGGATAGGATTCGAGCACAGATGGAAGAGCCTTTTCAGTCAGGACGTGGCTGCCGGGATCGGGACTCGTTGGAGAAAGACCCGCCTTCCATTTCTCGCAAGCGTCCCGATCTTCATTGCCATCGCGTGCGATTTTCTGGATTTGGCCTTGGAGAGCATCTGTCAAACTCCGGACCGTTGCAATCCGCTGAGACCATTGTTCAGGCGTCTGATCGTCGGTGCATTCCAAGGCCGTCTCCAGGACTTCGGCGAGCGCGGCCACGCCCACGAAGCCGTACAACGAAGACGCCCCTTTCAGGGTATGGGCCACAATGTACTGGGCATGCACGGCATCCTGAGAAGGGCTGCTGCCATCCCTGGGGTTCAGCACGGCCGACAGCTTTCCCAGCCCATCGGCCGCCTCGGTCACAAAGATGTTGACGAGTGCCTGACGGTCGAACTCTGTGCTCATCACGCTCCCTTCCTACGCCACGACATCCAATGAAAGAGAGTCACGCGACTTTAAACTGAGAGACCGAAAGGGCGAGACCTTCGGCAAGTTGAGCCATTTCTTCGACGGTGGCACGGGCCGAGTCGGTGGCTTTCTGCGTGGTCACGGCGCCGCCGGTGAAGTCCTTAATCGATCGACCGACCGTCTCGGTCGAACTCGTCTGATCGACAGCGGAATTGGCGATCACTTGCGCGAGTTCGGCCGATCGTTCGGCGATGTGCGAAATTTCTTTGAACACGTCGCCGGTGCGCAACGCAGAGGCTGATCCCGCTTCCACGGCCTGGGTCTCTTGTTCCATGGCCACCACCGCATCCTGCGTTTCCGTCTGAATCATTTTCACAAGGTCGGCGATTTCACGGGTGGCCTGAGTGGAGTTTTCCGCCAGTTTTCTCACCTGATCGGCGACGACCGCAAACCGCGCGCCGGCTTCACCGGCTCCGGCCGCCTCAATTGCCGCGTTCAAGGCCAGAAGATTTGTTTGCGAGGCGATATCTCGAATCGTCGAGACGATTTGCGAAATTTCCAATGACCGATCGCCGAGGCCTTTCACCTGCTTGGACATGCGTTGCACCGCGCTGCGGATACTTTGCATGTCTTGCACCGTCTCTTGCACAGCCACACGACCGCGTTCCGTTGCCGTTAACACTTGCTTGGCGCTCTCCGACGAAGCGCCCGCTGTCTGCGCGACCTGGCGCATCGAAACCGCCAATCCTTCCACCGACGTAAGCGTACGCACTGATTCCTCGGCTTGATGCCGTGCCGTGCCGGCCATTTGCCCGGACGTATCCCGTAATGCAGCGGCCGACTGGTTGACGCGTTCGGCGGCGTCTTTGACCTGTCGCAACAATTTGCCGAACCGATCCAACATCAAGTTGAACGCGTCCGCGAGGTTTCCGAACATGTCGGCCGTCACTTCCCCCCGTTTGGTCAGGTCCCCCTTACCCACGTCCGACACCAGCGCCAGAAACTGCATCAGGCGTCGCTGCATCATGTCGCGCTCACCTTCGGTCTGTACCAGTGCGGTGATCCGGTCAAGCATGGAATTGAACGCGTTGGCCATTTGGCCTAACTCATCATGCGAGTCGAGTTTGGCACGAGCCTGTAGGTGGCCCGATGCGGCTTGTGTCGCCACATCGGCGATATGAATGACGCCGCGCGCGAAGAATCGCGCCATGAAATACCCGATGGCCAACCCCATCGCCACCGCGACGAACCCACCGACCACCAGAAGCAGCGTCCCGCGCCGGGCGAGACCTTGCCCGTCGTCGTTGATGTCACTCGCAACCGCGCGCACCGTCGTCAGCTGCTCACGGTGGCGGGCGATGACCTGCTCATACAGGGGGGTCAAATTATTGGTCAGCGCGAGAATCCCCAATGTCCGCATTTGGTGGGCTTGCTCCGCCGTCAACGTATGATCGGTGAAGCTGTCCATCAGCGCGCTGCTGGCGCCTTCCGCTTCCCGGAAATAGGTTTGCAGACTGGCCTTGAGAGCGGCGAGATCCTTTGCCTCGTCGCGGCCGGATTTCGACACACGGAGCTGAGAGGATTCATAGGTCGTGATGGGCACATAGCTTTCTTCCTTGATCTTGGCCAGGCGTCCGAGCGCCTTCTCAAGGTCTTCCTTTTTTCTTAATTCTTCCGGCAACTGAAGCACCAATCGATGGAAATCGACGAATCGATTTCCAAAGGAGGCGAGGTCGGCCAATGCCACGGTCGAGTCGTCGTTCATGACTCGGAACTGATCGCGAAGCTGCTGGAGCGTCACCACGCCGACTCCCGTCATGGCCAAGATAATAATGCTCACCGCGCCGAATCCGATCATGAGCTTTGTTTGCGTATGGAGGTCTTTGAACCTACGTAGAAGACCTGACGCGAGCATGTGTATCCTCCTTTTCCTTCACCCTTCAGCGGTCACAGACGCCAGGTTGATTCCAGCGCGTTCCGACCACCCGCAATTCTCAATGCACTGCGTTTATGCCGTCCCTCCGCCTTCCACGTGTTCAAATACCATCGGGACCTCGAGCATGCCGCCCAGCCGATCCTCAATGCGCACGACCGTTGACACAAAAGGGCGCGATGTCGATCGAGCGGTCTGCACCGCGGGAAGAAACTGATCGTGCTGAAGGTTTCGGATTTCAGGCACGCGCTCGACCAACACCCCGACTTGCCTCGTTCCGTGTCGAACCACCACGGCGAAGGAGGGCGGTGATCCGGTTACCGGCAACCCCAGTAGAACCCGGAGATCGATCAGTGGGACCACGACTCCGCGAAGGTTTGCCACTCCGACCAGCGCCGGAGGCATTCCAGGAACGGGCGTGATCGCCTCGACCTCGAACACCTCGCGCACGCTGCGCAGCTCAATGGCATAGAGCTCCCCGCCAAGGCTGATCAGGCAGACTCGACGCCATGCGCCGGCCCGCATTTCTGAATCCGCCCGTTCGACTCGGGGAACCGGAACGCCTGTAGCATCCATCCGTTATTCCGCCTCCTTTAGATCCGGTTCGGCTATTCCGACTCGGTCGGACTTAACTGAGCACCTTCTTCACGGCGGCCAACAGATCTTCACCCTTGAATGGTTTCGTGATGTATCCGTTCGCGCCTTGCTGTTGCCCCCAAAATTTATCGCTGTCCTGTCCCTTGGATGTGCACAGCACTACCGGGATGTTTTTGAACCGATCGTCGCTTTTCAGATCCCGGCAGGCCTGAAACCCGTTTCGGCCGGGCATGACGACGTCCATGACGATGAGATCCGGCCGCTCGGTAGCGAGCTTGTCCTCCAACTTCTCGGCATTGGGATACGAGACTACCGTATGATTCGCGCCTTTCAAGACCCCTTCGATGAGCTGCAGTTCCGCGTACGAATCATCAACTATGACAATCTTACTCATTGATTTCCGCCTCCTCCTGCGTGAAGTGATTGGATAAACACAATCGTGTTAGTGCACCGGAATGATCAAACTAATGGCGCCGGCCAGGCCGCCTTCTTTGAGGCCTTCCTTTTTATTTCCTGTCACATCGCGTTCCCCTTTCGGATCTCCATGGCACTTTAGACACGTCGCCCCGACATACTCCGGGGCCATCATGCGGAATGCCGGCTGCCCGTTGACCATAACCATCCGGCTGTATTCCTTCCCTTTCGGATAATTGGGATCGGAAAAGAGCCGCAGTACTTCCGACTCAAAGTCGTCGGGCTTATTGCCGGGGTACCGATAGTCAGAGGCGGTCAGTTTGAGTTTGATGCCTGTTTTCTGTGTGAATCGCTCGCCGGTTTTTCGGCCCCACGCGGCCGGAATCAACCCTTTAAATCCAATGCCTTGTTTATTGATGATCGGCTGCGCTTCCGCCACGACCTCCTTGCCGGATTCCAGCAAGGCCAAAAGCACTCGCGCTTGGGGAACATTGCCGGGCCGACTTAGATCGATCTTTGTCATCTCCCGATACTTTTCGATCATTTTTTCCCCGAGATAATCGGGAGTGAATCCTTTATTGCCTTTGGTCGCATCGTTGATGAGCTCTTGATGTGTCGAGATGACGCTTCGGCCCGCTTGTAAAAGCTTCACCAACAACTCAGCGGTCTCTGATTCATTGGCTGCGTGCGCGAGCCCAGTCGACATCAGCACACCTGCACATATGGTGATGCCGCACATCCATGCTGCGACTTTCATTTTCATGATTTCCTCCTTCTCTCCACAACGCTTCCTCGGCTCGTTCTGCGCATGAGCTCAGTATTCTAAGTATAGTAACTACAGATCAGTCGGGATGATGCAAATTTGGTGCTGGCGAAGACAGAATTTTGTCCTTCCTGAACGCACGAAATAATCCGTTGTTTTCTCAGATATTAATCTACGGGTGCGACTTCAGGTGTCCGAAGTACGTACTTGTGGGCAGCCCAATTTCCGACGAAGGAGCCGAAATTTGGTATGGCAAGAGCAGATTACCGGCAATTGAAGCGCGGATTAGCGAGAGGTATCTGTCTCAATCGTGCGCGAGCGCATCCAATCCATTGAATGAAGAAGCCCTTCCATGACGCCGCGCTGCACAAGCTGTCCAATCAGTTCCCCGAATTTGGTGTGTGTCCCGCTGTAGCGAAGAAGCGGGCCATCACCGCAAGCCATCACCACCGCATCCGTACCGGTCCCGGTCGCGTGCGAACGGCCGGTGTAACTGGGAACGCGGTGATCCAAGAGCACCCCGGTCTTGCTTTCGGTGATGACCTGCACGGCGCCCACCATGGCGGATGCGGGTAAGCGGGCGTTGGTCACGACAATGATATTGATGGTCCCTGTCCGAGAAGCGTCCATCCCAAGATCGACATTCGGCTCGCCGGCCCTGACGGCGTTCGTGATGCCGACGGTGAAAAATCC
>DATFCE010000340.1:0-2644 GCA_035253365.1 Nitrospiraceae bacterium | reverse complement strand
GTCCGGGTCGGTGATTGTCAATTCACGATCATGAACCTGGGCGGCGATCTCATCCGGCACCCCAAAGATTCGGACTCCATACTCCACTCGCCGCTCCGCATCAAAGAAGGCGATCAAGGCCCGGTCATAATGGAGATCATGGAGGATGGCTTGCATGACCGTCCGGATCAGGCCTTCGCGATCGAAGGTCGAGCTGAAAATCAAGCCGGCATTGTGCAAGGTGGTGAGCTGGCCGATCTTCCGCCGGAGTTCCACCGTGGTTCGCTGCTGCTCCAGATAGGCATCGCGCAATTCTTCGTGCCGGGCCTCGACGAACCGGAGTTGCTCTTGAATCAACTGCTCTCGGTCCTCCAGCTCGACGCGCCGCGCGGCGAAGCGCGCCATCAGCCAGGCCGCCAACGCGGGAAACAGCGCGATCACCAGCGCTTCCCAGAGCGCCATCTCCGGATATCGAGCGCGCAGATACGCGAAGCCGGCCGCGCCGACCGCCACGCTGGCCGCCTGCCATAGCCGTTGGCCTCGTCGCGACGGGCTCCAACTGATCTTCCACTCGCAATACTCATCACCGTTCGCCATGCAGCTCAGGTCGGTGATGGAGGCCGGCGGCAACCCATGGACACGCTCCGGCACGGCCGCCAACCCGCCCTTGGACGATTGGCAGATCATCTCGACGCATCCGTAGCGATAAGGCCCGAACTGGCGATACACGTCATCGGTGCACTTCATGCGCAGGACCGCCGTGCGGTCCGTCACGGTTCCCACCTCGAAGAGAAGCGAGCCCTTCGCAAACTTCTCCCCGAAGTGCGGAAACATTTTGTAGATACGCGACATCGAGAAAGGCCGGCCCAGGGTCTGGATGATCGGAGAAATGAGTTTTTCTTGGCCGACCTTGTAAGGAAAGTGCGGGTCGCCGGAGATGACCTTGCAGAACTCTCCCAGAAAACAAAGGAACTCATACGAGTAGCTGTTCCAGATGTTTTTGAGGAATGCCGGGGTGACGTGATAGGCAGGATCACGGATTCGTTCATTGAGCAGGGACGCCAATTGCTCCACGGCGCCGACGCCCGCCATTGGGCCTTGGTGGGCGGCCGCCGCCTCGAGATAATCCACGTAGGCGCGAATCTTCACTCCGCTGGCATCCCGAATCATCCGGCCCGACGTATCCATCCCGAAGGGACGGTGATCCATCCAGGGTTTTTCGAGAATGCGGCGATCCTTGGGAAACAGCTCAGCCATGGCCATGGCTCTGGAGAGAGTGCCGGACCGACTTCGCTATCCGAACATCTCGTCGAGTGAAATCACGAGCTGAGGAAAGAGAGGGCTCGTCAACGAATCGTGTCCTTCTCTGCTCAGTTCGGCAGCGCGAAGATATCCGCCTTCAGTCAGGCGATAGATTTTGATCGTCTCCAAAAGAGGGTCCACGATCCAATACTCCGCCACCCCGTAGCGCTCATACAGCCTGCGCTTGACCACCTCATCCGTCTTTCGAGTGCCTTCGGACAAGATTTCAATAACGAGATCGGGTGCACCGCGAATGTTCACCTCGCCGACGATGGAAGCGCGCTCTGCGGAAACGAACAGAAGGTCCGGTTCGACGACATCGATGTCCGAAAGAATAACATCGAAGGGGGCAGCAAATACCTCGCCGAGCCGGTGATGACTGGCGAACGTATGTAGCGTCACAGAGAGCTTGAGTGAAATCCTCTGGTGTCTCGTGTTCGGCGATGGTGTCACGTAATGATCTCCGTCGATCAATTCATGGCGCCTTCCGTCGTCCGGGAAGAGAAGATAATCCTCAAGGGTTAATTTAAGGCGAGGTTGCGGAGACATAACACCTCGTTATGAAGAGTCGAATGCGCCGAGCTTAGCAGGCAGCCCAGCAAAACTCAAGAAACGGGCGTATCGATTAGATCAAATCAATGATGCAGGTGCTTGAGGGCGGCCGCGCAGAGAATGATGAAAAGGCCCATCCAGAGAGCCACGCGCTGAAACGGCACCGGTTCATGAAGCTGCTCCTCCCGCTCTTCGGCCGTTTCGTCGCCGGTCGGCTCGTTCTTAAAGATGATCGTGTAGAGAAAGATGGTCACCACGCCCAAGACCAGCGACAGCTTGATAAAGAGCACGGTTAAGTACTTGGGATTTTGAGAAATCCCGGCCCCCGTCTGGGAGATCATTAACTGGCTGACATAGTGAAGATTGATGCCTCCGGTGAACAGAACCACGAACATCAGGATACCGATGATGCGCCGGTAGCGGGCATAAAAGACATCGCTGATCCGCTTGACGTATTCTTTGGGCACGGCCGTTTGAAGTCCGGGGGTGACGGCCATGACGAGGAACGCCAGCCCGCCGATCCAAACCACGGCGGATACCAGATGAAACCAATGATTGATGATCGGGATGATCTGGTTGATATCGGTGAGAACGGCCTGGAGATCGGTCACATCCCCCTCCCTACCCTCCCCCTTGAAGGGGGAGGAAGGCGGGGGTGCTCATGGCTGAATGCTGATGAAGGGCAGCTACCATGTAACGATGAACGTTAGAACTTAAAGACCGGCGTGTCGTTGCCGAATCGTTTTTTTCGCAACTCTTCCATCAATTCCACGGTAATGATGGAGAGCCCTTGCTCGCGAGCATGCCGCTC
>DATFCE010000339.1:0-4581 GCA_035253365.1 Nitrospiraceae bacterium | reverse complement strand
GGAAATCTCCCTTCGCAATCCGTTTGCCGAGTTCCTGCTCTTCTTCAAAATTCAGCAGCGTGGACTTGCGGATGTCCTTGAGGTAGCTCTTGACGGCATCCAGGCCTTCATAGCGACTGTCGGTCGAGTCCCGGCTGCCACGCTGTGGAGGCTCGAATTCCGACGACATGCCCAGTGGAAGATCCTCTTGGTTCTTCTCGTCTTCTTCCGATCCCGTGCCGATTGCCTCGCTCACATCATCGTCATCACGACCCATACATACTCCTGCTAGTAGATTGATCGCTCATGTCCAGATGTGAAACCCTGCGTCCTGATTCCTGGGTGGCTCCCATCGTATTTCCAGATGATCGACTCGCGCCATCCGAGGCCCGGCTCGAAGCCGTGCGATCAACGCGTCAATCGCTCCCTTCTCGCCTTCTACCTCCACCGCTACCCGTCCGTCATCGAGGTTTCGCACACCACCATCCAACGCATGCTGAAGCGCTTCTTGTTGAGCAAATGCGCGGTACGCCACTCCCTGCACACGGCCGCTGATCCAAATGCATGCCCGCGCGCGGTCAGAGTCCATCAAGACCTCGTCCAGAGGACAATGCGGCATGCTGTTCCATAAAGAAGGGTCCGCTCCGAGAAGAACCAAGAGAGTATGCGGGTAAAAGAGAGTTTTGAAGATACGTGAACGGCCAATGGCGACTTGGTTCACGGCTGTTCCCGTTCAGACGGTCATGACCTTCTCGGATCGACGGTCGGGAATTGGTCACCTGAGGTCTTGCTGAACAAAGATACTGAAGGCGTTTTATCCGACGGCCATAGCTGGGAGGCCGTCGGCACTAGCAAGCTCGGTCTGGTCGGGGCGAGAGGATTTGAACCTCCGACTCCCGCGTCCCGAACGCGGTGCGCTACCAGGCTGCGCTACGCCCCGATCGTCCACTGATTGCTCACAGGCGCAACGGCTCATACGCCAGGCCGTGCGCGTCTGCGACGCCACGATACGTAATCCGTCCATTCATCACATTGACCCCTTTTGAAAGTCCGAGGTCCGAATGGATCGCCTGCCGCACGCCCATTGAAGCTAAGCGGACTATAAAGGGAAGCGTCGCATTGGTCAAGGCTAAAGTCGATGTGCGCGGCACGATGCCGGGCATGTTCGCCACGCCGTAGTGCAGCACGCCGTCGACCTGATACACAGGGTCCGAATGAGTAGTGGGGCGAATCGTTTCAATGCATCCGCCTTGATCCACGGAGACATCCACGATCACCGATCCGGGTTGCATGCGAGCGACGACCTCCCGCGAAACCAGATGCGGCGCTTTGGCGCCCCGCACCAACACCGCGCCGACGACAAGATCGGCGTGTTCCACGTCGCGATCGATCCACGCTTGATTGGCGGCTTGAGTCGCGATACGGCCGCGGTAGAGATCATCCAAATACCGTAGGCGTTCCACATCCAGGTTGACCACCGTGACGCGGGCGCCCATGCCGACCGCCACTCGCGTCGCTGCGCTGCCGACCACACCGGCGCCTAGAATCACGACATTCGCCGGCGCCACACCCGGAACCCCGGCGAGCAGAACGCCGCACCCGCCTTCCGTACGCTCGAGATACCGGGCGCCGATCTGCACCGACATGCGACCCGCGATTTCGCTCATCGGCCAAAGCATGGGTAAGCTTCCGTCCGGCGATTCCGTGGTTTCATAGGCCACCGCGGTGACACCTGCATCCATGAGCACCCGCGTCAACTTCGCCGATGCAGCGAGATGCAAATAGGTAAACAAGCTATGACCCTGGCGAAACAATCCGTATTCCGATTCGAGCGGCTCTTTGACCTTCACGATCAACTCCGCCTCTTGAAAGATTTGCGCATGCGAATCGGCGATGCGCGCGCCCGCCTTACGATAATCCTCCTCCGAAAAGCCGCTCCCCTCTCCAGCCGACGATTCAACCCAGACCGTATGTCCCGCGGCGCTTAAACTCCGCACGCCGTCCGGGGTCACGCTCACACGGTATTCGTGGTCTTTGATCTCTGCCGGTACGCCGATGATCATCGCATCTTTCCCAATCCTATCTCCCTTGTCCGCATTATACCGGCTTCTCAATAGTCGTTGTCAGGCACGCCGCCTACACCGATCCGGGTGGTGACTCCGTTGCTGGACAGTTTCGGAAACAATGGTGTAAGATCGGTGCTCTTTTTGAGGCAGAGATGTCAGCCGACACCGAAACACAGTTTTCCGCGGGCCACTGCGATGGGTGTGGAACTCAGCAGGGGCCGTTGATGAAGCTCTCGATGGGGAAAGATTTTTTCGGTCGGTCCTATGATCGTCTTTCTCCCTCCGCAGATCAGAGTCCGAAGTGGTATTGCGAACGTTGTTCTCTCCATAAGAATCTTCAACGAGACTTTCGGGATATTCGAATGGAGTTCGACAAGCTTGGCGCCGGGCAACATTCTGAGCTGTCCGGTCCTGAACAGGTTCAGCGCGCGCAGCTTCGACTTCGGGAAATCATCGCCATCTTGTCCGGGCAAGGGGGATCGCGCTTGATCGACCAGGCGGATGTCAGCGCCCTCATCCATCGCATTCAATCGCTGCCGGCATCGCCGTCGGCCGCTGAGTCACCTGCTTAGCATCGTGTCCACGTTCACCCATCACATTTTCATCTGTGTCAACCAACGGCCCAAAGGCGACCCACGGGGGTGCTGCGCGGACAATGGCTCAGAACGCCTCCATGCGTTCTTTAAACAGGAAGTCAAGCGCCTGGGATTAAAAGAAACAGTCCGCGCGAACAAAGCCGGCTGCTTGGACCATTGTGAGTATGGGCCGAGCGTGGTGATCTATCCCGAAGGGACCTGGTATTGGGTCGGATCGGAAGCGGACGTGACGGAGATCATGGAAACACATGTCGTCAAGGGAGAAATCGTGGAGCGGTTGTTGATGCCGGGCCACCCGCCGCGTCAGCAGACGTCTTAATGGTTTTGGTAAACCATGCCGGTTGAAGAGAAGTGGAAGGCCAATCAGGCGAAGGTCGCCTTCATGAAGCAGTTTCCCGGTTTGGCGATCGCCTGGGAACAGGTCCACGGGAAAACCATTGAGGCGGTGGCGCCGCTACCTTCCAAGCCCGGGGGCGCGGTCTTGGTCTTTTCCGACGGCTGTTTTACGATAGCTCCTCCCCTCGCGCCCGAGCCATGGGAGCTCACGGAAGGACTTCAGGCCGCGCGCGGCATCCTTGAGTCAAAGCATGCGCAGGCATATGCGGAGTACGACCGGCTGGTCCGAATGGACAAGGAAACCTTGCGGACCGCGCGGCTCGAAAAAATTCTGGGGGCTATTCAGAACAATCTGGAACAGATCCCCGAGCTGAAAGAGCGGCTTCGCGAACTCGTCAAAGAGTGGAAGTGAGGAGTACTTGCCGTGAACATGCTGGAAATGTTTTCTCAAGGATTGTTTGAGGGAGTCAAACCTATGATGGTGTCACGCGATCATTTGGTTCGCCATCCCGACCGCTGCACGCACAACGCGGTGTGCATTCCGGTCTGTCCGACCGGCGCGTGGTTGTCCACTCCGCCGTTCAAGTTTGACTCGTCGCGCTGTCTGGAGACCTGCCGCCTCTGCCTCGATGCCTGTCCCACCCAAGCCATCTATGCGGTCTTTCGAAAAGGTGAAAAACTGCTTCTTTCACAGAAACAGAAGTAGCAGCGGGACTTGCTCCGCACCGACCGTATCGCTGACTCAACACAGAAGACTCACCCATCGCCCGATTTCCGCTGACTCATAGCAGGCATCGGCGATCTCCACTGCCCGGAGTCCATCCCGTCCTGATATGGGCACCGGCGTACCGCTCCGTAACGCGCCCACAAACGCCGACAGAGTCGTGACGATGGTCGGTTGATCATGGCAAATCCATTCCTCCACCGCCTGATGCCGTGACAGCCGGCGAACCCGGTGATCGAGCCAATCGCCGGTCACCTGCCCGTCGCTTCCGATCCATTCGATTCGGCCCGTCCGTCCTGAACCGACACGAGACACGTCGACCAGGCACGGAAGCCGGCGGCTTGTGCGGAGACTCACGAAGGCTCTGGATTCCGGTTGTCCGGGGAGAGGCCGCTCCAGTTCGCAACGAACTTCCCCAATCTCGTCCCCGGTGAGGAATCGAATGAGGTCGAGCAAATGGATGCCGATTTCAAGCAGCACACCACGACCGCCATAGTCATGGCTCGGGCTCGGCGCGTCCGGATTCGGTTCGACACGGCAGGTGAGAACGAGATACTGCGGCAACCCGACATCCACCAACCTGGCCTTGGCGGCAAGCACCGCGGCGTCATACCGCAGTGTCTGGGCCGTCATCAGCGGAACTCCGCACGACTCGGCGGCGCGGACCATTTCCCGCGCCTCCGCACCGGTGCAGGCCAATGGCTTTTCTACCAGGAGCGGTTTGCCGACTCTAACGGCTTCCAGACAGATGGGAGCGGCAAGAGACGGCGGCGTCACGACTACGACCGCCTCGACATCGTTCGCCTGCACCAGATCCCGATAGTCCTCAAAAAAACGGAGAGAATGTCTGGTCGCAAAGGCCAGACCTTCAGCGGCATTC
>DATFCE010000338.1:0-20042 GCA_035253365.1 Nitrospiraceae bacterium | reverse complement strand
TGAACGAGAGTAGCGGACTATTACGTGGAGATGGGCGCCGGCATGATCAAATTAGATCCGTCAAGATTTCACGTAATTTTATTAAATATGCCGAAGGCTCCGTGTTGATCGAAATGGGTGGAACCAAAGTTATTTGCACTGCATCAGTCGAGGAAAGGGTTCCTCCTTTTTTGAAAGATAAGGGCCGCGGGTGGGTGACGGCGGAATATGCGATGCTTCCTCGTGCGACTCAGGATCGTACTCAGCGTGAGTCCGTCAAGGGGAAGCAAGGCGGTCGCACGCTGGAAATTCAACGCTTGGTGGGAAGATCGTTACGTGCCGTCACTGATACGCTCGAAATGGGAGAACGCACGATTTGGATCGATTGCGATGTGATTCAGGCGGATGGGGGGACGCGTACCGCTTCAATTACAGGCTCGTTCGTCGCGTTGGCCGATGCATTGACCGTGCTAAAACAGAGAAAATTGATCAAAAAACGCCCGTTGACGGACTATTTGGCTGCCGTAAGCGTCGGAAAAGTTGGTGGAGAAGTTATCGTGGATTTGGCATATGAAGAAGACTCCCAGGCCGAAGTTGATATGAATTTGGTAATGACCGGCAAAGGCCGGTTTGTTGAGGTGCAGGGAACAGCCGAGCATGTTCCGTTTGAAAAGAAGGATCTTGACGAATTTTTGTCTCTCGGTTGGGAGGCAATTCAGAATTTGATTTCACTTCAAAAAGAATTGATCGGTAAGCTGGAATAGTCAGCCGCTCACGCGAGCGAGTTGTGATGAACGAACTGGTATTAGCGACCCGCAATATTCACAAAGGCGCCGAGGTGGCTGTCCTTCTCAGTGATTTGGGAATCAAAATTCTGACATTGGCGGATTTTCCGAATGCTCCGCAGGTGATTGAGGATGGGTTAACGTGTGAAGCCAATGCCATCAAAAAGGCGTCGACCATCGCCTCATACACGGGCCTGCCGGCCGTTGCGGATGATACGGGATTGATGGTCGATGCTCTGAACGGACGTCCCGGCATTTATGCTGCCCGATATGCAGGTGAGCAGGCGACGTACGAGGAGAATTGGCGAAAGCTCCTTCAGGATCTTGAGGGTGTGCCGTATGCTCGTCGAACCGCACGATTCATCACTGTAGCCGCGGTTTCCATACCGCTGGCACAAAGGACTGCCGTGGCGGAAGGTATTCTCGAAGGGATCATCGCTGACCGTCCGGCGGGAACGGAAGGTTTTGGATACGATCCGATATTTTTCGTGCCTCAACTTGGAAAGACCTTGGCCCAACTGTCCTACATCGAAAAAAATCGTATCAGCCACCGGGCAAAAGCTTTTAGGCAAGCGAAGGAAATTATCCGCGGAGCTGAAAATAATCATGTCGGGGCGTAGCGCAGCCTGGTAGCGCACCTGCTTTGGGAGCAGGGTGTCGGAGGTTCAAATCCTCTCGCCCCGACCAGACCGAGCTAGCTAAGTACCGGGTGCTCCTGTTCAAAATGCGCTTGAATAAAACTTCAGTAATGAGTTGCATAAGTTTTCAGATTCGAACGCTTCCCATCCATGGCAGGCGTATAAACCCTCAGTGCTTGTACCCCTTTCTGCGCGCCCGTAGCTCAGTTGGATAGAGCCCCAGCCTTCTAAGCTGGTTGTCGCAGGTTCGATTCCTGCCGGGCGCACCATTAAGCGACACGCGATACTTACTGCTCCATGTATTTGTGTCCGCCAACTCGATAGGCTATCAAGTAGGAGCAAGTATACGTCTGAGCCGGATCCTCAGGCTTATTTGTCTCATAATGTATCGAGAGATGGTCTTGAGCCATTCCTAGTGAGGAATGTTGGTGCCCTTTCCTAAAATATCCATGGAGGGTGAGACGTATCGAAAGATGATTTTGTTGATAGCAAGGGATTTTATTTAGGTGGCTCCTGTTTGCTATATGATGGCACAGTAGATGCTATCCTCCCTCGTGTACTTGGGTAGCGATTTTTTGTTGAAGGGTCTTGAATGAGTTTGCGACCATTCGTATCCGACGAACCACGCGATCCCGAGGAGGGTGCGTTCAGCATCAAGGAACTGGTTGATGCCAGCCCTGCGGTTATTTCGCTAATCGATACGCAGCAATGGCAAGTCCGATTTCAAAACGCATCGGGTGGAACAATGTTCGGGGATATCGTTGGAAAAAGCTGCCATAAAAATATCGCTCAATCCCCGTCACGCTGCACGTTTTGTCGAGCCCCTGAAGCCTTGGACAGTGGTCGCGTGACAAGTTCCGAGGTCTCACTTCCCGATGGCCGGTGTATGTTGATTCAGTGGGCTCCGATTCGGAGCGGCCAAAAGGTCCTAGCGGTGGAAACCATTATCGATATCACGGAAGGGAAACGGCGGGAGGACGAGTACAGGCGTTTGAAAGAATTATTCGAGCACCAAGCCACCGTGGATCCTTTGACTGAACTATTGAATCGCCGCGGTTGGAGTGAATTAGCCGAGCGTATTTGGTGGCGGTCGGTCCATACGCATGACATGGTGGAAGTATTGTTAATTGATCTGGACCATTTTAAAAAGGTGAACGATCAGTGGGGACATTCAATCGGCGATCAAGTGCTTAGACACGTCGCTGGGGTATTGAGGCAACAGACGAGACCCGGAGATCTCTTGGGACGTTGGGGAGGAGAGGAGTTTATTTTGCTCCTGCATCCTCCCGTGGCAGACCTTCCGGCCGTGGGTGAAAGAATTCGGCAGGCAGTTGAGGCGTCCCCCATGAGGATGGGAGAGAGTTCCAGCACAATAACAGTCACAATCAGCGTGGGGGGCACAACGTTCAATCCGGTCAACGATCCTGGAGGACTCGATGTGGCGATGGCGGGCGCAGATCGAAATCTTTACAAAGCCAAACAATGTGGGCGCAATCGCGTGATTGCCTAAATATCTTCAGTTCCTTAGCCTAGGCTGAAAAACATTTGCTCCAAGCTAGCTTGCTCCCTTTTCACCTCATTAAGCGTACAACTCTTAGGAACTTTCGTTCCATGTCGGAAACGTTTCTGGAAAAAGTGAATACTGCATTCACAAATCAGTACTGAATGGAAACAAGCCTGGTGGAAATGTGCGACGGCGGGTTCGCCGACAGGTCGGGTTCAGAGGCATGTATTCCAGTTCACGGCGACTCCTAGCGCAACGAAGAAGAAGTGCGCCTCGGCTCATATCGCCGATGCCGATAAACAACCTCGGTGCGACAAGACGATCACCGAATATGGGTGAGAGAGCGTTTACATATTTATCGCTTGCGATGCTGCCAAGAAGAATGACTTGCCATCTCTCATCCAAGGTGGCTTTCAATTGAGCAGCGTGCGCCTCCAATGGTGTCCGAAACCGAGCATTCTTAAGATCGACGCCTACGTCTTGCATGATGCGAGTTCGGTCGAGGGTCAGTCTCCAATCAGGCGAAACCAACCCAAATCCGGGTGCGATGATGAAGATTCGAGAGTTTTGTGAAGCGCCTGGGCCAGCGATAAACTGCTTGGCATAGGTTAATTTGCCGCGGAAATAGAGGCTGCTCATAAAGCAGAACGCCTCCTCAATCGTCACCCCCTCAGCTGATCGAAACGATCGGGCAAGGCCAAATCGAGACTGTTGGGACGTCAGTTGTTGAGCGCGAACCCCGCCCATGTTTGCGGGTGATAACAGAAAGATCTTCGTCAATCTATGACCCATGCGAGCTTGTTACACCTCCATCGCACAGTAGGATTGTATCTCTGGCTAACTTCGAATAGTAGTCGGTTCTTTTGTTGCATTTCCTTACGTCCGTCCCTAAAATGTGGAACACGGACGCGCGATCGATGCCTCGCCGAAACGTTACGACTCCGACTCAATCATCCCGCCGGTCCCGCGCTCGTGTGAAACCCTCAAAGTCTGTAACCGCAATTGACGCCGGTGTGAAGAGACGATTTCAAAATCGCCTGCTGAAATGGTACCGCCAGTATGGGCGTGATCTTCCTTGGCGTAAGACGTCGGATCCCTACAAGATATTGGTCTCGGAAGTCATGCTGCAGCAAACGCAGGTAGACCGCGTCATTCCAAAATACCATGAGTTCCTAGAACGTTATCCGAGTTTTGAGATCCTCGCGGAAGCCACACCGGAAGAAGTTCGAAAAACATGGTATCCGTTGGGATACAATATACGGCCACATCGCTTGCACAGTATTGCTTGTGAGACCGTGGCGAAGTACGGGGGTGTGCTTCCTAAAGGACCGGATGAGCTGCTTTCATTTAAAGGAATCGGCCGATACACCGCCGGCGCCATCCGTTCATTTGCATTCAATGAAGATGCGCCGATTCTCGACACCAACGTCATGCGCGTCTTGTACCGCATCTTTATCGGCGCGGGTGACCCCAAATCGCACAAGACCCGATTATGGTCTCTAGCCGAGACGCTGATTCCCAAGGGCAAAGGGTATGACTTTAATCAAGCTCTGATGGATTTTGGCGCGACCGTGTGCAATGCACGTGACCCATACTGTCTGCTCTGCCCCATGAAAGGTCTTTGCAACGCCTATCCTTTTGACCGAAATCAGTAACGCGGTAATTAGGGTTTTTGATGGCAGACGCACTTATTGTTCAAGTTATCGCCGGTTTGATCCGACAGGGACGTCGCTACTTGATTACGCGAAGAAAGCCGGGTGTTCATCTAGGCGGCATGTGGGAATTCCCGGGAGGAAAGCGAGAGACCGGTGAGGCGATGGAGGATTGTCTTCGGCGCGAGCTTCGAGAAGAATTGAACATTGAAGTAACTGCGCCACTTCCGTACCGGGTGGTGCGGCATGCGTATCCAGGTAAGCTGGTGGAGCTGTATGTATTCTTCTGCTCGATAGAACAGGGCCAGCCGCAAGCCCTCGGTTGCCAGGACTTTCGCTGGGTGGTGCCCGAGGATCTCCACAATTTTGAATTTCCTCCCGCCGATAAGCCAATAATCGAGGCATTGACACGTTCGCGAATCGATACGTGAATGTCTTTGCATTTTCCTGTCGCCGCTAACTTAAAGAACGGGACACCAATTCAGTTGACACTAGCCGATCAGCGCGATATAGAGCCGTTACGCCGCCTGTACCGCATGGTCGTGGAAGAAGGGACCTCCTATCCACACGATCATTTCCCCAATCACGACGATTTCATGGAGTACTGGTTTCGCGGTAAAAGCACCGTCGTAGCGTACGCGCGTGGTGGCGCGGCTAATTCCGACATGTTGGGAGCTTTTTATCTAAAGTCCAATTGGCCTGGGCGTGCGCGACAGGTGGCCAATGCCGGGTTTATCGTTGCGCAAGAATGGCGTAACACGGGACTGGGCTGGCTGTTGGGCGCTACGATGTTACAGTACGCCAAGGATCTTGGCTATCGAAGTGTACTCTTTAACCTCGTGTTCTCGGAAAATCAGGCCGCGCGGCATCTCTGGATGAAGTTGGGCTTCGCGGAGATCGGCCGCATCCCGGAAGCCGTGCGAAAGGACGACGGAAATTATCAGGATGCGATCATCATGTGGCGGTCGTTGCTCGAAGGCGAGTGATAAAGAGATGAGAAACTATGGGGATAAAAGTTTATCTTTTATTGCCGAGGCTTCTCTCATCGAAACTGTGTGTAAGTCATGAAAGTCGTGCTCGATATCGAAACCGTTCAGGCCCCGCGTGATGAATGGGCCAGCATCGCTGGATGCGTGCCGCAAATCGACCCATCATGCCTTGAGGACGCGGAAGACCTGTTTACTCGATCCGAAGCAGAAGAACGGCAAAAGAATCTGGATGATCTCTATGAGAAATCCTCTTTCGACGGAACATACAGCCATATTATATGCATCGGCATGATCGTCCTATCGGATTCGATGGAGCCGCAGGGCGCGGTGTCGTGGTATGGACCCCATGAGAAGGAGATGCTGCGCCAGTTTTGGGGCAAAATTGCGCAACTTCGGCCTTCCCTTTTCATTACCCATAACGGTCTGGGGTTCGATCTGCCGTTTATTAAAAAGCGGTCCATCATTAGACAGGTTCGACCAAGCTGCGACATTCTCTTGGCTAAATTCCGAACCGAACCCGTCTATGACACGATGGCTGTCTGGAGCAATTGGGAGACTCGGGGTTGGGTCAAGCTCGACGTGCTGGCTAGGGCACTCAATGTCGAAACGAAGTCGGGAAGCGGGAAGCAAGTGGCCGAGATGTGGGCACATGGACAAGGGAAGGACGTGGCGGAATATTGTCTTCAAGACACCTACGTCACATATGCCTGCTACTGTCGCATGACCTTTCGCGACCCATTGTCCAGTGAGGTAGTCCTAGGACATCGAGAATTAATAGAAATCGTCTAATACAGATGGTGCCTTGTTCTTCTCCCGGTTGCCGAGGCTTTGGACTTCAGGGAAGCGCCCTTCTTAGGTCCTTACTGTATAACTCTGACAGTGCCGGACTCATTCTTTTCTCCGCCCGGAAGGGGGGATTCCATGCGAGCGGTATAGCGGTAAAGACCAGGAGCGGAGAAGCACAGACTCGCAAATTCATTAGCATCAATCGTGGTGATGTTTGTCGCTCTCGCGTCTTGAGAAAATCTTCCTGTGACGAATCCGTTTTGACACGAGACGTACTCTTTGAGAGGATCGATAAATACAACTTTAATAGGCGCACTCCGCGCATTGACCCACCTGACTTCGTCTCCTATGTGGACTTGGATCTCTTCCGGGTTAATTCGATCCGATATGTGGATGTCGTGGATCCTGCCTGTCATCGTCGAGGTGCGTTCGGTAGGCGCAGCGCTGCATCCGGCCGCGAAAGCGGCGGCCACGGCCAAGTAACCGGCTTGTCTCCATACCTTGCTCATGGTCTGACCTCCTTCATGTGCCGGTATTTTGCCGTCTCTACGAAGAAATTACAATAGGGACGGTGCATCAGTACCTCTCTCGCCGACGTGGAACCGCACCGCTGATGAGAACGACGCTTACGTTTTGAGAACGACCTGACGTCATTTCGACGGTGCTTTACTCTTCCTCTTCAGGGTGTCAAGTTGCGCATCACGGTCGGCCAGCTGCCGACGGAGTGCTCGCAGCTCTTGCTTCAATGTTTCCACCTCCATATCCTTTTTTATAACCAAATCCTTGAGAGACTGGATTTCCTCAGAAAGGGTGGAAGGATGCTCGGTTGTTCTCACAGGCTCGACCGTGCCCATGGACGGGCGCGGCAGCGTGTCATCAGCGGAAGCCTGACCGATCGGGGGCGCTGCCTGCGAGAGGGGGGACGAAGACGTGTGCTGCTCTTTCGCCAGATATCCATAGTCAATGACGAGTGTCGCTTCATCCGACTGTCCGAAGAATCCGGCTCGCTGGTAAGTGGCAGGTCTTTTCGCCGCTTCAGGCAGGAAGATCACATTACGGTGTGAGAGGCCGGATGGATCAGGCAGCCGACGGTTCGGCATGTGAATATCGTCCGCGCGGTCCGGCTTATGCCGATATTCAAGCAACGTGAGATGGAGCGAGAGACCATGTGCGTATAGAGTAGCTGCGGTCGTTTCCGGGCCTGATGCCGTCCTGTTGACGACCTTGAAATTGACCCGCTGACCGGCCGTAGCTTTTCCCAACGCCGTGATGAGGAGGGGAGTCAAAAATTCCGTTTCCTCGTCCGAAAAAACACGAGCGCTTTTGTAAGCTGAACCGAGAAGGGTTTGGATGGTTGTCTTATCGTCCCGGATGTAGACTCCCTCCAGCACGCGAGCAATGATGTGTGGTTCCAGTTTAATGGGATGAGCTGCTTGAAAATTGCGATCCGCGGCCCGTTCCAGATACACGGCTCCTTGGGGACCTTCGTAGATCGTAATCTCCGGCCGCGGTGACGAAAGGCAACCTGCCGGTAACATGCATGCTGTCGCGATCAAAACCGCTATCCTGAGCAACGTTGGCATATACACTCCCGGTGGAAAAGTAACAGAAGAGGCGGCAGTCTAGCATAATCATCGACATTAAAAGAGACAAGAACCCCCATCACATCGGACAGCGCTGCACAATGGTAGGAGTGGTCTTGCAGACAAGCCATAAAATCGGCTCGTCATGGAGATGCGCTTTCGGACAGCCGGACCTTGAAGGACGCTAATGGCTTTTGAGATGATTTGCCCGGCACAACCAGCGCTTTGCCGTACCGTCAGCGCCATCAGGGGCGACCTGCATGTGCCCTAACCGGGGGTGAGTCTGTAGACCGAATTCGGTGTCTGAAAACCTCGCATCTTGCGTTGCCATTAGGCCGTGGTTACGAGGGCAACTTCTCAGGTGCACGATCGGCTGCAGACCGCGCATGTGATGTGGAGAGCACGTGGGCTCGATGTGTATTGTCCACCAATGCGAGGCGCTGGCGTCTTACGTCATCGCCCTACGTGATCCCCCTTGACACCGGCTGAAGAAGCGACTATAACTGGTCCCAGCTGTGCGCCGAGGAGAGAGGGACAAGGGCGTTCCTCTTTTTGAAGCACGGAAAGATCGGCAAGGACAATGACGTCCTTTTGGTTCATGAATGGACCGGAAGGGCGTTTTTTTTTGACTCGCGCCTTTCGGTTTCGGAGTGCACAAGGATGACATGGAGGAGTTGCATCGATGAAACCATGGCGAAGTCGAATTGGCCTTGCTCTATGGGTGGCTCTTGTTTTGATGGGTGTGCCGGTCTTTGCGCAACAGCCTGCCGGTGAAGCCGAAGGCGGAGGGCGTCTTCTGAGGGAGCAGAAAACGCCAGACTCGCCGATTCCCGCCACCGCGACGGGGCAGCCCGCCGGTGAAGCGGAGGGAGGTGGTCGTCTCATCCGGGGACAGGAGGCCCCGGCGGCGCATATCTGTGCCGGCTGTCTCGCTCCCATGTTTGCCGAGGGTAGTAAGGGCAGCATCACGCCATATGGACGGGTTGAGTTGGATGCCATCTACAGCAATCGAAACACCAATCCTCTGGACCCCGGTCAGTTCAACGGCTACCTCACGGCGGCCGGCAAAAGCAGTAATGGATCCAGCACTCTCAATCCTCGCTACAGCGTCTTCGGCATCCGGGCGGACCGTACCGACGGTGTCCATAGCCTCAAAGGTGTCGTGGAGGTCGATTTCTACTCCCAAACCGACAACGCCGGCAATATCTCTCCTCGGCTCCGTCTGGCAAATGTCGTCTATACGTACAACCAAACCAGCTTGACCGCCGGTATGGATTGGACACCGATCATGGCGTTGCATCCTGACCTGATTGACTTCTCGATCATGGGATACGGCGGGAATCTGTGGCAGCGTCTTCCGCAGGTCACCGTACGTCACAATTTCACTGAGAGCGTGCAAGGGCTCGTTACGGTCTTCCGTTTTGAGCGTGGTCTTTCAGCCATCAACCCGTACACGCAGCGGCGACCCTTTACGGGAAACGGCGCCGGCGCCTTTTCCGGGACCTGCTCGGGGCAGCCAAGTTTCTTCACCTGCTCGGAAAACGCGTTCAACGATCCGGTGAAAATGCCCTATGTCGGAACCCGATTCGGGTATACGGGCACCGGTAATTTGGCCGGCGTGTCGGCCGCCGTCAGCGCCGCCTATCGATATTATCGTTCCGCGCCGACCGCCGTTTCGCCAGGTCTGCTTCCGGCGGGGAATGACATCAATTCGTATGTGATCGGCGGTGAATTGGTCGTGCCGATCACCAAAAAGCTAAAATTCTCCGGTGAGATAGCGTATGGGCAAGCTCTGGATGTCGAATTCTTCCGGTTTGCTCAGAGCCTGAATTTGGCTACCGGCAAACCGGTCCGGACAGTCGTTGGGTGGGCTCAGTTGAGTTACGCCCATTCGAGGGACTATACGTTTTTAGCCGGCTACGGTTTCGACAATCCACTCAACTCAGATCTTCAAGGCGCCGTGGCGGCCGGCATCCCGTCGGATCAGCAATATTTCTTGAACCACCGGACCTATCTCACGGCGATCCATCCGGTTTGGTCGGACTTTTACATGGGCTTGGAATGGAACCACGTATGGACGGAGTGGACCACGTCTGAAAAGTTCCAGGGCGATAATTACATGCTGTCGTTCTGGTACAACTTCTGACCAAGATGCCGAAAACGACCTTCAACTTCGTTCTCAGCTCGTCAAAATCCTCAACGTACCCTCACAGGGAAGGAGCGCGTCTTGGCGCGCTCAGGGTTGGCGGGTGAAAAGGTACGTTCCGCTTTTGACTTGCTTGCGGCCTCGTTGCCAGGCTCGTTTTGAGCATCTTATCATTCAAAGAAAGGGACATCCGATGAAACCAATTCAATCCAGGCGGGAATTTTTAGCAAACGGCACGAAAGCGGCTGCTGGCTTAGGAGTAACCGCTTTGCTCGGGAATCTTGGCAACTGGGCGCTTTCGTACGCGGCTGATAAGGAGCCGATCAAGATCGGCGTGCTCCACTCTCTAAGCGGCACGATGGCGATCAGCGAGGTCTCGCTACGCGACGTTGTGTTAATGGCCGTGGAAGAGATCAACGCGAAAGGGGGCGTACTGGGCCGCAAGGTTCAACCGGTTGTCGTCGATCCGGCCTCGAATTGGGATCTGTTTGCCGAGAAGGCGAAACAATTGCTGCTCGAAGACAAGGTAGCGGTCGTCTTCGGCTGCTGGACATCGGTGAGCCGAAAATCGGTTTTGCCGGTGTTTGAGAAAAACAACGGGCTTCTCTTTTATCCGGTGCAATATGAAGGCGAAGAATGTTCGCACAATGTCTTCTATACCGGCGCGGCGGTCAATCAACAGGCGGTGCCGGCCGTGGAATATTTGATGAGCAAAGAGGGTGGGGGGTACAAAAAGTTCTATCTGTTAGGCACCGACTATGTGTATCCGAGAACGACCAACAAAATCCTGCGTGCCATGTTGTTGGCCAAAAAAGTTCCTCCGGCCAACATCATGGAAGAGTATACGCCATTTCATCATCAAGACTATCAAACAATCGTCGGGAAGGTCAAAAAGTTTGCGGCCGGCGGCGGCGCATGCGTGATCAGCACGATCAACGGCGACAGTAACGTGCCGTTCTACAAAGAATTCGCTAATCAAGGTCTCCGCGCCGAGGACGCGCCGATTATGGCGTTCAGTGTCGCGGAGGACGAATTGCGCGGGATGGATACCACGGCGCTGGTCGGGCATCTCGCGGCATGGAACTATTTTCAAAGCGTGGATACGCCGCAGAACAAGCAGTTCGTCGCCAATTTTAAAGGGTACTGTAAGAAGAACAATCTTCCCGACGGCGACAAACGGGTCACGGATGATCCGATCGAAGCCGCGTATTTCGGCGTCCATGTCTGGAAGCAAGCGGTGGAAAAGGCCGGCAAGACCGAGGTCGATGCCGTGCGGAAGGCGGTCTACGGGCAGGATTATCTCGCGCCCGGCGGGAAGATCAAGATGGACGAAGCCAACCATCATACCCATAAACCGGTCTTGATCGGCGAAATCCTTAAGGATGGCCAGTTCAAAACGGTCTGGCGATCCAAAGGGTTGGTCAAGCCCGAGCCGTGGAGCGAGTACACGAATCCAGACAAAGGGTGCGATTGGATCAGCCATCAGGGGACGTATCAAAAAAAAGGCTAAACTAGACCGCGCCGTACTTTCTTACGAGGATCACCCTGATGGCAAAAGACGTTCTCGATCTGTGGGGGTCGCTGTTGCTACTGTTGGCTCTTTTCCCAATAGGCGAGATAGCCGGGGCGGAGGAGATGCGAGCGGCTCCTCTGGCGGCCGTCCTGTCGCGCGCGGTGGAGCGCGCGTTGGCGGACCTTTCGCATGATGATCCGGAGGTTCAAGAAGCGGCGATCAATGCCTTGACCACCAGCAATGGAACCGACCTACTGCTGAAGCTTGAGGCCATCCGAGCCAATGCCGACCGCAGTCTTCGTGTCCTCATCAAACCGGTCATCGACCTTTTGAAGAACAAGGTCAAGCTCGCCGCTCATGAAGCCGACCTCCGCCGTTCTGCGGCGGCTGACCTGGGCGGTCTGGGCAAGCCGGTCGCGATCCCGTGGCTGAAGGAGGCGCTTGAACGCGAACAGGACCGGTGGGTTCGGTATACGATGGAGGAATCGATCAACTTGCTCACACTTTCGAGTGGCGATCCGGCGGCAAAAGCAGCCGCCGCCGCCAAGCTCGGCGAACTCCGAAGTCAGAATGCCATCCCCTCTCTCAAAGAGCTTGCGGCCGATTCAAGCGGTGAACAGCCAGCCGTAGTGCAAGCGGCACGCGAGGCCATTGAGCGAATCGACGTATGGGGAACGTGGGCGAATGCCATCGAGACGATTTTCCGGGGCATCAGCCTCAGCTCTATTCTCTTATTGATGGCGTTAGGCCTGGCTATTGTCTTTGGCTTAATGGGCGTGATCAACATGGCGCACGGCGAGCTGATGATGGTCGGCGCCTATGCGACGTTTCTGACCCAGGAGGCCTTTCGAGCCATGCTTCCGCCGACTGTGTTTGACGCGTACTTTCTAGCGGCCCTGCCCTGCGCCTTCCTGGCGGCGGCTTTGTTCGGGTTGGTCCTCGAAGCGACCGTCATCCGATTTCTCTATGGCCGTCCGCTGGAGACCTTGCTGGCCACATGGGGGGTGAGCCTGATTTTCATTCAGGCGGCACGAGTATGGTTTGGAGATCTCACCTCTGTGGTAGCGCCGAGTTGGCTGAGCGGGGGGGCGCAGGTGATGGTCGGTGTGCAGTTGCCCTATAATCGCCTGTTCATTATCGGCCTGGCGATCATCTGCGTCATCTCGATCTATTTGCTGCTCTTCCGCTCGCGTGTGGGGCTCAAAGTGCGTGCGGTCATGCAGAATCGCAACATGAGCGCATGTCTGGGCATCGCCACGCGTCGTGTCGATGCCTATACGTTTGCGTTCGGATCCGGCTTGGCGGGCTTGGCCGGTTGTGCGCTCACCTTGGTCGGGAATGTCGAGCCGGGCCTCGGTCAGAATTATATTGTCGATTCGTTCATGGTCGTCGTCACGGGAGGCGTCGGCAAATTGGCGGGAACGATCGTCGCTTCATTGGGGATCGGCGGGCTGAACAAGCTGCTCGAGCCGAGCTTTGGAGCTGTCTACGGAAAGGTTTTTATCCTGTTACTCGTTGTGCTGTTTTTGCAACGACGCCCGTCGGGGCTGTTTGCGATCAAGGGCCGTCATGCCGAGTCCTAATAATGGGCAAGCCAACCCAAGCGGCAACGGGGATCGTCATGAGAACCTGATCTTTTGGGCGATCGGCTTCTTCCTCCTCATGGTCGTACCCTTCCTGAATGTTCTTCCTTCGCCCGACTCGTGGCTCCATATCTCGGATTTTGCGCTCAACCGATTCGGGAAATTTTTGGCTTTTGCTATTTTAGCTTTAGGAATTGATCTGATTTGGGGCTACACGGGTATTCTGAGCCTCGGTCACGGGGTCTTTTTTGGTGTGGGTGCCTATGCCATCGGCATGCATCTCATGCTGTCGATCGGCACGGAAAGCGTCTACGGGAGTGCGCTGCCCGATTTCATGGTATGGAATCAACTCAAGGAGTTGCCGTTTTTCTGGAAGCCGTTCTATAGCGCCACGTTCGCCGTGGCAGCGGCGATCCTGCTTCCCACGCTCTTTGCGGCGATCTTTGGATTTCTCGCCTTTCGCAGCCGTATCAAGGGCGTGTATTTTGCCATCATCACTCAGGCCTTGGCGCTTTCGGCCTGGTTGGTCTTCAATCGCAACGAGACGAACCTCGGAGGCACGAACGGCTTGACGGATTTTAAAACTATGCTCGGCTTCCGCTTGAGCGATCCGGGCACGCAGCGCACGCTGTATGTCGTCACGGTCCTCTGCCTCGGGCTCGCGTATCTTCTCTGTCGGTGGATTATTCGATCGCGGGCCGGCAAGGTGCTCATCGCGATTCGAGACAGCGAGCCGCGCGTGCTGTTTTCAGGCTATTCCCCGGCCAATTACAAACTGTTTGTGTTTGTCGTCTCGGCTGCGCTGGCCGGACTCGCCGGCGCGCTGTATGTCCCGCAGGTCGGGATCATCACGCCGAGCCAGATCGGGGTTCTGCCGTCGCTTGAGATGGTCATTTGGGTGGCCGTCGGAGGTCGCGGCACCTTGATCGGCGCGGTGATCGGCGCGGTTGGAATCAATTGGGCACGCAGCTTCCTGACCAACCACTTTCCGGATCTCTGGCCTTTTTTTCTCGGCGGGCTCTTTGTCGCGGTGGTCTTGCTCTTTCCTGAAGGACTGATCGGGGTTACCCGTAAGTTAACCACCGGTTCTACATTCCGCTGGCCGCGTCTTTCCAAAAAGGTCCCGGCCTCGTGACGGCCTCGGCGGAACGGGGCTCGATCATCTACCTTGAAGACATCACGGTGGACTTTGATGGATTCAAGGCCCTCCGCAATTTGAACTTCATTGTCGATTATCGCGAACTGCGAGTCGTGATCGGACCGAATGGCGCCGGGAAGACGACCTTGCTCGATGTGATCTCGGGAAAGGTGAAACCGATATCCGGGCGGGTGATCTTCGGCAAGGATACGGATCTGATCGGACGTCCGGAGCATGAGATCGCCACCCTTGGCATCGGGCGCAAGTTTCAAACTCCCTCGGTCTATGTCAATTTGACGGTCATGGAAAATTTGGACCTCTCGCTACGCCGGGGCAGTAAAGGAGTGTTCGCCACACTACGGTCTAAGCAGACGGCGAGCGAAGGCGAGCAGATCCATGCGATGATGGAGACGATCGGGCTTGCGGCCAAGGCCGGTGTCCGAGCCGGCGCGCTGTCCCACGGAGAAAAGCAATGGCTGGAGATCGGGATGGTGCTGCTCCAGGATCCCGCTTTGTTATTGGTGGATGAGCCCGTCGCCGGCATGACGGACCGTGAAACGGAGCAGACCGGCATCTTGCTCCAGGCCCTGGCCGATCGGCATTCGATCATCGTCATCGAGCACGACATGGAATTCGTGAGACAGATCGCTCGTACGATCACGGTGTTGCATGAGGGCACGGTTTTGTGCGAAGGATCGGTCGATACAATTCAATCCGATCCGCGTGTGGTCGAGATTTACCTCGGGCGGCAGAGGGTGGCGGATGCTCCGGCTTGATAACCTGAATGTCTATTATGGTGAAAGCCACATCCTTCGGAATGTGTCGTTTGACGTGGAACCCGGACACGTTCTCTGCGTGATGGGCCGCAATGGTGTCGGCAAAACCACCCTGCTCAAGACCATCATGGGGTTGCTGCGGTCGCGCACCGGCAAGGTTGAATTCGCCGGCGCGGATATTTCCCATGAGCCGCCCGACCGCCGTGTCTTCAGAGGCCTGGCCTATGTGCCGCAGGGTCGCGAAATCTTCCCGCATCTCACCGTGCGCGAGAATCTGCGGCTGGGCCTGGAAGCCAGACCTTCGACGGATCGTCCTGTGTCCGAGCAAGCCGCCTTCGACGAGGTCTTTACGTTGTTTCCGAAATTGACCGTGTTATTGGAACGTCCCGGAGGCGTGTTGAGCGGCGGCGAGCAGCAACAGCTTGCGATTGCGCGGGCGCTTTTGACCAATCCGAAGCTGCTCTTGCTCGACGAGCCGACCGAGGGCATCCAACCTTCGATAGTGGATCAAATCGAAGAGGTCATCATTGGCTTCAAGACTCAACGCCGATTTGCAATTCTTCTCGTCGAGCAGGGCATTCAATTCGCTGCGCGGCTGGCGGACAGGTATGTGATCATGGCCAAAGGAGCGGTGGTGGCGACAGGCAAGACATCGGAGTTGAGCGCGGAGCAGGTTAAGCAGCATTTAGTCGTTTGAGAAAAGGTATGTTGGGAGACGGAGCGACGGGGTCAGGCTCCGAATGCTTCCAAAAGTTGGAACGAGCGTATGCATGCTGAACAGCTGGACAAGAACAAAAAGACGGTCACCGACTTTTATGATCTCATGTTCAACCAATGCAGGCCAGCAGAGGCCGTCGAGCGATACGTTGGAGATCGCTATATTCAGCACAATCCGGTCGTTCCCGATGGCAAGCAGGGGTTTATCGAATATTTCGTTCGGATGGCCAATGAGTATCCCGGCAAACGTGTGCACTTCATTCGCGTAATCGCCGAGGGCAGCCATGTTGTCCTGCATACGAGGCAGGAATGGCCGGGCAACGTGGATTGGGCCGGGATGGATATCTTCCGGCTCGATGATCAGGGTAAGATCGTGGAACACTGGGACGTACTTCAGCGAATTCCAGAGCAGAGCGCGAACAGCAACACGATGTTCTAATCAAGACTGATCCACGAAATCCACGTTGCAAGGTCTGACCTCTGCATAAGACCACTCAGTTCGATGCCAGTTCCGTCCTCTTAATACTCATTTTCTCGATAGCAATGTTGCCGGTCCATAAGGTCCTGGCCGAAGAAACGCCGAAGCCTGAAAAGGCCTCGGGGCAGCCATCCTTCGAACGCCTGCGCCTTCGTTTCTATGGCTATTTCGATGGTTCCTATACGCAGAACTTCAACAATCCGTCGAACCGTATCAATGAGCTTCGGATTTTCGACGTCAATGCTAACCAGTTTCGGCCGAATGTCGCGCAACTTGTGTTAGAGCGGGAGGCGCGGCCGACCGGCAGCGTGGCCGATCGCGCCGGGTTTCGGCTGAAGTTCAATGCGGGGCGTGATTCGGATTTTATCGGTGGAACGAATCTGAGCCAATGGGCGGACTTCCAAGAATTCTATGTTCAATATCTGGCTCCTGTGGGCAGGGGGCTCAACGTACAGCTCGGGCAAATCAACAGCGTGGTCGGTTATGAAGTCGTGGAAAGTCCCCACAACCATAACTATTCACGGTCATGGCTGTTCGGATTGGGGCAGCCGTTTACGACACGGGGCGGGCGGCTGTCGTATGCGTTCACGGAACGCCTTGCCCTTTCGGTGGGGGTCATCGGCTACATCAATTCAGCGAGAGCGGATACCCGGCATGATCCCCTCGTCGAATCGGCCCTGACCGTGCATGTGACGAACCGCGTCACATTGACGTTCTACGGGCTTGTCGGGCCGCGATCCGGGCCGACCGGGACGCCGGGAGGCTCGCTGGTGCTCGGGGGCGGCGTGCTCAGCATGCAAACGAGTGAGCACAGCGCGCTGATCTTCGAATCGTACTATGCCAACCAAGCGAACAGCAGCGCGATCAGTCCGGCAGGAAATGCGCGATGGAATGGAGTAGCGGGTTATCTGCTGTACGATCCGAGTCCCCAGTGGGGTATCCACCTCCGCGCGGAACTGTTTGAAGACGCCGGCGGGTTTGTTACTTGCCAGGGAACGACAGCCTATCAACCCAGGGCCAATGTCTGTTTCGGCGCAACTTCCGTGGGACAAGCTCCTCCGGTCGCGCAAACCCTCTGGGAGATCACTTCGACCTTACAGTACAAGCCGTTTCCGTCGTTGATCACACGTCTGGAATATCGGTACGATAAATCCGACCACAACGTGTTTCAAGCCGGCAATCGAGCGACCAGTTACCAACCGACGTTATCCTTGGAAGCCATCTACCTCTTCTGATCGACGCGAGAGCGCCGTAAATTTTCTTCCGGCGTGATCGACTCGGCCGGTGGGACGGGAATCAAGGTCTGGAAGTGGGATTGGCCGATCAGCATCAGCCAGGTCACGAGGACAAACGGGCCTGTGAACGCCGGCATCCCGCTGGGTTCCAAATAGGTGGCGATGCCGGCCCATGCCCAGGTCGTCACGATCACGCCGAAGAGCGTGTAGAGGAGGCTCTCGACCGTCAGCACGAGAAAGAAACCGCCCAAGGCCATCGCGGTCAGAGCCGCGTTGTACCCGAACAAGCCGTCTTTGATGACATCATCGTGCGCGCCGTACAACATGGCGATGGCAGCCGCCAACGCGGAGCCACCAAGCGCCATGAGCGCGCTGATTCGCGAATTGACCGCAATGCCGGCCAGAATGATTAGACCGGAAATCGAATTGTCCTGAAAAAAGATCTCGGCGATGCCGTCGGCAATGCCGTGATACCAGGTATCCAGACTATAGCTCGGCCGCGAGCCGGTAAAGTCAGACGGCGAGGTCGGCTTGATGGAGGGACCGACCTCCAGCATGCTGAAATGCAGGACGGCCGCGAGGAGCATCCATCCGGTAAGGACAAACGGCATGGTCAGGCCGGCGACCTTGTGCGGGCCGAGCAGGGCGGCAAAGACCGCTACCAGGATGGTGGTAAACGCCGCGGCGAACGCAAGATAGAGCCAGAGGAAGAGCGTGGGGGTGTCGCCGGTCGTGAAATTCCGGCTGGAGAATGCCACCAAGCCGATCGCGACCAGGGCGCCGTTGAACCCGAACAGCCCATTCTTGATTAATTCCCTGTCGGCTTTGAGCCATAGTGCGGTCAGCGTGCTGATGATAGTCCCGAACAGACAGACCGTGCCGTAGACCCAAGAGTTGTAGAAAATCGCTCCCAGAATCACGGCGCCTGAGATGGGATTGTTCTGAAAGACGACCTGACCGATGCCACGCAATACCCAGTCAATCAGACCCAGGGCTGGATGGTCGCGTAAAGTATCCTTGAATGCCATCGTGGCATGGTCTCCATTCCGCCGGTGGTCCCCAAGTGCGGTCCTGACGCGCCCAGGTGCAGAATGTCACATGGGCTTGTGCTTGACAGGCCGCGAAATCTTAGACTAGCATCCGGTATCTTGCAATCACCTCATCAGGATTCTATTAAGCATTTCCAGCCAACGGTACGGTAACGTCATTGCCTCCTGCCACACTGTATAGAGTTCGTAGACTCATGATGGTTCTGCGTAAAAAGAGGTGAACCGATGCACCTGACTCCCCGTGAACAAGAAAAACTGCTGATCTATGTCGCCGCCCAACTTGCGCGAGACCGGAAGGCGCGAGGCCTGAAGCTCAATCATCCGGAAGCGGTGGCGTATCTCACGGCCTCCATATTGGAAGGCGTCCGTGACGGAAAAACCGTCTCCGAGCTGATGACGTATGGCGCCACGCTCTTGTCCCGCAAGGATGTGATGCCGGGCGTGCCGGAGATGATTCCAGAATTCCAAGTCGAGGGCACCTTCCCGGACGGGACCAAGCTCGTGACCGTGCACCATCCAATTCGATAATTTTCTTACCGATCCACGCTTCTCCAGGGAGGGACTTCTATGGCGGCGAAATCGACACGAGCTCCGTCCAAAACGAGCAAGCCAGCCAACGCACCGCGCAAAACCGGTTCTTTAGCTGCCACCATTCGAGCCGAGCTCGCGAAGCCGGTGGTCCCTGGAGAAATTATCTTCGCCGCCGGCGACATCGAGGCCTTCAAGGGCCGTCACACAAAAGAGGTGACGGTCACAAACCACGGTGATCGTCCGATCCAAGTCGGGTCGCACTGCCATTTCTTTGAAACCAACCATGCCCTGTCGTTCGACCGGGGACAGGCATTCGGATTTAAACTCTGTATTCCGGCCGGCACCGCGGTGCGATTCGAACCGGGTGAAGAGAAGCGGGTCACGCTGGTGGCGCTGGCCGGCAAGCGAGTGGTGCACGGCATCAATGGGCTTACCGACGGGTCATTGGATGATTTGCAAATAAAGACCAAGGCGTTGGCTCGCGCCGCCGAGCGCGGCTTTATCGGGAAAGGAGAGGGCCGGTGAAGATTCCCAGAAAACAGTATACCGACCTGTATGGCCCGACAGTAGGCGACCGTGTGCGGCTGGCGGATACGGAACTTTTGATCGAAGTGGAAAAGGACTATACCTCGTATGGGGACGAAGCCGTCTTCGGCGGGGGGAAGGTGCTTCGTGACGGCATGGGCCAATCGTCGCGGGCCACCAACATGAATGGCGCACTGAATACAGTGATCACCAATGCGTTGATTCTGGATTACTGGGGCATCGTCAAAGCTGACATCGGCATCAAGGATGGACGGATTGTCGGCATCGGCAAGGCTGGAAACCCCGATACAATGCCGAACGTCACGCCGGGAATGGAATGCGGGGCGGGGACCGAAGCGATCTCCGCGGAGGGCTGCATCGTGACGGCTGGCGCGCTCGAAACCCACGTGCACTTTATCTGTCCCCAACAATGCT